>PMUF01000252.1 GCA_003167015.1 Chitinophagaceae bacterium
GGTCTTGGTGGTGGAATTGTAATGGAAGTCGCCCAGCACGGAATTCGGGTCGTTGGCCGTATCATATACCTCCTGCAGTTTATTGCTGTTCGACTGGTAAGTATAGGCCAGCTGATCGATCGGACCCGATCCCCCGACCTTGAACCCGTTCTGGTGCATGGTGAGGATATTGCCGTTGGCGTCATAGGTCAGGTTGCTGACAGAGTAGTCCGTGGTGGCATTATCCCAGGTGCTGCCGCTGGTATTCTGAAGGAAGGCGGCACTGGTCAGGCGGTTGGCGTTGTCATAAGTGTAATCGTATTTCCGGCTGATGCCGCTGCCGGCGCTCTTCCAGATGGTCCCGGCAATATTGCCATTGTAAAGGGGGTTCAGGAAGCTGGTGGTTCCTGTGACGGAAGTCGGATTATCGTATCCCAGCTCTTCGCCAAAATAGTTGGTGGCTGACCCGGCGAGGTATTGTTTGTTGATGCCCGTCAGCCAGGCCCGGATATTATAAGTATATACGAGGCTGTCCAGGGCTCCTCCGGTAGCCGAATTGCCGCCGATGTATTTTGCCCTCGCCTGACCTGATTCATTGTATTGGATGCTGTCGATGATCTGGTCGGCGGCGGCGTTGTCGATATTTTTCCAGACATGCCTGATCCTGGCGGACTGGTCGTAATCTACTTTCGTGACCACGGTATGGCCCTGTATCGTATTGCCGGCCTTCTGATGGCTGACGAGGGTCCGTAATACCTTGCCGCTGAAATCGTATTGTGTGGTCAGGGTGTCGATGGCGCCCGTATAGTTGACGCCCCGGGTCTGTATGGCGCGTTTGTGGTCATCATAGAATGTCTCTGCGTACAGGTACTGGCTGGTCGTACCGATGACTTTGCTCATGGTGCCGGTGATGAGGTTCCTGGTCTGGTAATTGGGCGTAATGGCTACGGCATAGGATGGAGAGGCTCCGTAGCTGGTGATGAAGTAGTTGCTGTTGCCTGTCATACCCGTCGCCATGGTCGCGGTCAGTGCCGTCCCCGTGGTGCTGACCCAGCTATAATTATCGTAGTAGCTGGCGGTCAGTAGCTCGAAGTTGCTGCTGGTATTCGGGTAGCCGATGATGTTATAGGCCAGGTTCTGGTGATACACCCTGTTATTGGGATTGGTCAGCAGGCCGGTGGAGTCCTTCCTGTTCAGCGAATCATATTTGATCACCATCCATTTGCCCAGGGCGCGCAGGCTGCTGTCCTGGGTCATAATTACCCTATCCCTGGCGTCATAGACCAGCCACACCTCTCCCGCACCGGCTGATTTTTTGATGATGATGCGATGTCTTGCATCATATTCATACCGGAAGCAAAGCTCATTGGCAATGCCCTGACTGATGGTCCAGCTGCCGTCGATCTGCTGGACCGCTTGTGGCTGGATGACAAAGCGGAGGTTTTGCAAGGTGTCATATACGTAATAGGTGTTCAGCCAGCCCGCATGTCCCGTCCCGGGAGTGGGGGAAATCTGAGCCCTTTTCAGGATCAGCTTACCCGCGGGGTTGACGTATTGAATCATCTGGTGGCCGGCTTCATCGGTGCTGATGTCTTTGTACAGTTGTCCGGCGGAGTAAGGTGTGGTCACCACGGGAAGGCTTCCCGGCACGGAATTGATGGTCCAATTCTGGACGCTGTCTGCGGCCGTATTGTACAGGTATTGCTGGGACATTCCCCGGGAAGATCCGATCCAGCTATTGCCGGGGGCGTAGGTCGACAGCGGGCGGTTCAATGGGGAAGGCTCATAGACTGTCTGGCTGTAGAACAGCTGTTCGCCCGGGAACTGGGCGCCCAGATAGGCGGACTGCTCGCCCATGGGGTCGACTTTGTAATTGCCGTCATTGGTTGGGGACGTATAGGGCATGTATTTAGCTGACTCTCTGCCGAAGCCATCGTAGACGTGCATAGTGACGATATCGTTCTGCAGTGGGCTGGCCTGTTTTTGTACCGTCTGCAGGGGCCGGCCCAGGCCGTCGAAATAATCGGTCGTCTGGACGGCATCATAGGGACTGGTCAACTGATCGGCGGTGACCGTATCCGTCACGCCCGGCTTGTTCAGGACCCTGGACCTGATATAGTTGAGATCGGTACCCACGGTACCCATGGTGATCCGGCAAACGTTGGTGTATTCCGTATCCGTTCCGCAGGCTACCTGGCGGCGGTAATACATGTTGGAAGAAAGGCTGCCCGGCTCGATAGACAGACCGGTGGCGCCGGAGATGGCGCTGAAGTTGACTCCATCCGTGGACTGCTGCCACTGGTAGGCATAGTTGCCGTTGCAGGCCCCTCCCGTAGCGTCAAAGGCGGAAATGACACCTGGGCTCGTATTGGGTGTCAGGGTAATGGAGGCAGGGTTGATCGTGCCGGGCATCACTTGCGGATTCACTACCACCCTGGCAATATTGCTGTAACCCGGAATAGGGCCTCCATCGTTATAGGCTGCCACGCGAAAGTAAGTAGTCGACGTGAGGGTTCCCGGGGACCAGGAGGTAAAAGTGGCAGAGTCCGGGATCGTTATAATGGTAGGGTTGTCGAACGTGCTGTCCAGGGAACTTTGCCAGACATATTCATAGGTGCCATAGCCACCGGAAGCAGTTGACACGGAGAGCTCGGTTGCACTCGTGTTGTAGTTGATCGTCTGTAATGCCGGGGTGATGGAGCCTCCCAGTATGGGGGGGTAAAGGTTTATTTTCGCCACGCTGCTGAGCGTCGAATCACCGTTGCTGTTGACCATGGCCCGGATATACAGGGGGGCGGTGATGGCGCTCGCGGGGGCATATTGATTCATATAGTTGAAAGCGACGGCTGTCCAATGGATACTATCCGGGGAGCTGTACCAGGTGTAACCATAGCTGCCGCTGCCCAGGCCTCCACTGGCCGTGTTGTCGACTATCCATTGGGGATTTTCGCTGCCGTAATACACGGTCTGTACTGCAGGAGTGAGGGTACCCCCTAATAGCTGAGGATAGACTTCCACTTCCAGGACACCCGAGACAGCCATTGCGCCATTGCTGCTCACCGAGCACTCGTAATAGGTCGTGGCGGTCAGGTTTCCGGGGGAATAGGTAGTGCTTGTGCCTCCTGAGGGGACGAGATTCCAGGGGCCGGAAGCCGAGGACGCATACAGCCATTGGTAGGTGTAAGAGCCGCTGCCGCCCGATACGGTGGGACAGGACAAGGTGCCGGGGCTGGCATCGTAGTTGATCTTGACCGGCGAAGTAGTAAAGTTGCCTACGACCAGCTGCGGATATACGGTCACCGTTGCCGTATTGGTGGTATAGGATTCGGCGCAGGCTGTATAGCGTTTGAAATAGGTGGTCGTGGTAAGGGCGGGGGGCTGGTAGTTCTGGCTGGTGGCGCCGGAAATATTGGAGAAGGTCGAATTATTTGTGGAAGACATCCATTGATAGGTGATAGTGCCGCTGCAGTTGCCGCCGCTGGACACCGACGCATCGATCGCTACCGGAGCGGTATTATAGTTGATGGTCTGGGAGGGGTTGCTGATGGTACCGCCGACGGCGGGTGGCGGTGAGGTGACGGTCACGGTAAGAGTGGCAAGGACTGTCCCGCTGCTCAGGGCAGTGATCGTAGCGGTGCCGGCTGCCACCCAGTTGACCGTGACGTAATTGGCGGTGGAAGTCTGGATCGTTCCCAGGGACGTAGTGACTGTCCAACTGGTGGCGGAGCAGCTTGATTTCAGCGAGTAGGTAGCCGTTGCGGGGGCCTGAATGGGGGTGGTGCCGCTGATGCCGCAAAGCACGCAGGGTTTTTCCGGGCCGGAAATAGTACCCGCATGCGCCGCCAGGGCGAGGAATAAGATCATCAGGGTGAGGTGTACTTTAGTTAGCATGTTCAGCGTCATGGAAGTATTTTTTAATGTCCCTGAAAGTGATAGTTGAGTGTCTTGATGATATTGCCGTCCTGGTCTTTTACTACATTCAACCTGCCCAGACCATCGTAGTAATAGTAGGTGATCTTATTGTTCAGATCGCACTGGCTGGTCATGCCGATGAGCGGCAGGTAGGTATAGGTGGTCATTTGGGCATTCGACGGGTAGAGGCGCAATTCATCGATATCTCCCGAGCCGCTGACCGAAACGGAGCTCGTTCCGGTGACGGTATGTTCATAGTAGGTCCATGTCCCCACTGTCTTGCCTGTCACCGTCGAAGTAGTCCCGGTGATGCTATAGGGGCCGCTCATGCTCCAATAGGAGACGGTATAGGTGGAGGCGCTGTTCAGTCCGGACCTGGTGATGGCTCCATTAGAGAGGTTGTAGGCTGAAGTGCCTGTGATGCTGTTGGAGTGGTCCCGGGTCGTGGAGGGTATGACCCAACTGCCTGAGCCATCGGCTTCGAAGCTGGTGTAGGCCACCTGGTCGATGGTGGTATTCCGGACCTGCGCGATGGGTTGGGAATGGATATAGTCCCAGATGATGCAGTTGTTCATATCACCCGTCTTATTGTACTGGGAAACGTTGTTATTCTGGTCATAGTTCAGCTGCTTCTTCAGGACATATCTCGAATCGCTGAGCAGGGAGGTATATAGTCCGCCCGAGGTGGTTTGGTTGTTCAGGCTGTAAACGGGTGATGCGCTTTCCATGCTATAGACGGAATCGGGCTTGAAAATGGTCTGATTATAGGCCGTGATCTGCCCTGATGTCATGCTGGTCTTCGAAGGATTGGCTGCGCTTTGGAGCCATGTCTGCTGTTCTATGACCGGGTTCAGGACGTGACTGGCGACCATATTTCCAGTGATGCTGCTGGAATAATCTTCCGGGTGCTTCAGGATCTGCAAAATCGAATTCCCATCCGAAAGCACCTGTTGAACGGAGCTGAGGTTGCGCGCGGAGGTATAGGTATAGTTGGTCGCCGTCTGCAGGCTGTCCCCATTGGCATCATATTGTTTAACCGTGGTGGAGGACAGGTAGATCCAGCCGGTGTTGAAATTGCTGTAGTTATAGAAATAGGTATAGACCGGTACCTGCACGTCACCGTTAGTCTGCAGGACATAGCTCTGGAGGTAGGGCGTGGCAAAGAGGAAACTGGTGTCCCCTACGTCGGTGTAGTTATTGGTGGTCACTTTCAGGGGGTTGTAGATTCCTGTCTTAGCATCATATACATAATCGACTTGCTGGCTCAACCTCACGTCTGTAGAGAGCGCGGTGGAGAAGTTCCTGAAAGAATAGGCCGACATGTGGTTCTCATTGCCTGAAATGGTCGTCTCCGTTACTGAGCTATAAAAGAATTCCGGGTTGATCCCACCTACTCCGGCCCCGTTGGCCTGTGCCGCGTAGGCGGTGTAGCTGGCCGAGTTGGCGCTATAGGATGGTCCTGAGTAGTTGGGGTAATTGATCAATATGCCATTGCTGGGGGCATTATTGACATAGATGATCGGGGTTTGGCCATAGCCATAGATCCTCTGTTTAGAAGGCAGGCTGCTGCCTGTATTGGCATAATCAGTGATCGTATCGATACAGATGCCCGGTCCGGCCAGGCTTGTTCCTACGCCTGTGCGGTAGGTATTCTGGCCATAGCTGAATACGGTGAATCCACCGGTAGGGTATACAAGGGTATCCAGCGTCCCCACGCTGCACCATGCAAAATTGGGAGTCCTGACACCGGTAGGAATATCATTATTAGACGGGGGTGCAGGGTTGTAAAATCCCAGGGAAGGCGGGGGCAAGAGGGTTGCATTGGTGTTCGCGCCGTTGGAATATCCCCAGTGATCTATCCCGTTGGTCCCTTTGGCGGGGATAAGATAACAATTGGAGCAGATCGTGTCGTATTCCGATATATATTTAAACACATAGGTCTGAGAGTCCGCAGCCGCTTGCAGGTCGACATTGGTGAATCGCTTCAGTTTGAGTCGCTGGAAGTCTGCGTCGTCGGCGTAGCTATTCTCAAAGTATTCATAAGCGAACAGATTTTTTTTAGAAATGCTGCCGGTAGTATTGTCAATGATGTCTATTTCAGCGAGGCTGGGGTAGGTGCCCAGGACGTCTGTGCGGGCAGGGCCGGGAATGAAATTGATGGTCGTATTTCGACAAGTGATGGATTGCAGGATCTGGGTCTGGATGCTGGGTGTGGTGGCGAAATCATCTGCCGAGCCCAGGTCGGTTGCGCCGCTCAGGCCCAGCACGTAAACGAAGGCGCTGGGCATCTGTGCCTGCTGCCAGGTCGACTGGGTATAGTTGAAGGTGATGGTATCTTTCTTATCGGCGGAGATCATGCTGGTCAGGAACCAGGCGGAGGTATAGGTCCGGGTGATCTTATGTCCCTGCCAGGTTTCGGGATCGGTGGTCGTTTCCGTCGCCCCGAAAAGATAGCTGGTACCATCTTGAGTGGTGATCGTCATCGGGCCGGTGACGGTCGGCCAGGTTACGCTGAGGTCTTTATTATAGGAAGGCTGATATGCTTTTCCGTTGTCCCAGAAAAACCTGCCGGAATAGCCATTGAACTCGCAGTCGAATACATCGAGGGCCATGTCATAGGAGTTAGAGGCGAAATTGGTGTACGCATATGATAAGAAGTTATTGAGGTCGGTGGATTGAAAGAGCGAGTCGTAGATATTGTACTGGCTGTAATTATATCCTGTCCATTCAGAACTGTCCACATTCCCTTCGACGATGCGGGTGACCACGCCGCCTGCATTCAGGTTCCACCCAAGGCCTACCCAGCCCGCGTCCTGCAGGGTCCGCATGCCGTTGTAGCTGTAGTCCAGGGATACCGGTAAGGAAAGGGAGCCGCATTTCAACTGGTAGACGGGTAAGGAGATGGCAGGGAGCCCACTGGACAATGCCATCGGCGTATTGCCATACGTCTGAAATGCCTGGGCATTAGGGGAAGGTGGTATATAGCTCTGATCCAGCAACGGAGCCGGATAAGGAACACTTTGTGAAAGGGCGGTATTGATATGGAGGCTTACCGTTGCCACGACAAGGATCTGCAATAGGAGTTTGCCCGATACGTTTTTCATCATTGTTCGACTTTTTTAAAAAACTAAAAATTGTAACCAACACGGAATAATATGGGCTGAGTTTTGGGAATCTGCTGATAACTGAGGAAATCCCATAAGAGGCTTACACTGGTTTTTTTGAAAACCGTGCTTTTGACTGATATGGTCTTTGTTATGCCGATTAACCCGCTTTGGGTCCAGTAGCTGAGGTGATCAATCTGTTTGAAAGAGACAAAAGGGGTCTCATAATTGTATTCGAATCCTCCCGTGGCGGAAAAGCTGCCTTTCAATTTTATATTCAGAAAAGAGCGCAGGCCCACGCCCTGGCTGGAAAATGCGATATGGTTGATGCCGTTGCCCCATCCCAGTTTATAGCTTGCTCCCAATCCCACTGTATTGGACTTGCCGAGGAGATAACCCACCGAGGCGCCAAGGTCGGTCACCGTCGGGAATAAATAATCGTTACGGGTGGTCTGGAAGTTTACTCCGTATTCCAGCCTTTTCCACAAGGTCTTGGTTTTTTGGTCGCTGGGTTTGAAATCAGGCATATCGATATCGCCGCTGCCTGCCCCGAGCTGGCTCAGCTTTTCCTTGTATTGGTCCAGCTGTGATTCGGCGGACTGCAGATTGGATTGCAGGGGGGCCGCTCCTCCGGCTCCTCCGGCCGATACCTGGTTCTGGATCATCGTGCCAATCTGATCACGGGTTTGCAGACCAAGCACTCCCTGCGCAGAACTATAATTACCCGGCAGGTTGAAAAGGCCGGCGAGTTGAGAATTATTTCGCATGAATGAGAGAAATGCCGGCAATTGATTAAGTACTGCCAGGGCTTTTTGCAGCATAGCATCGGGGTTGTTAAGCAGCTCCTTGTACTGCCGGACCTGTTGGGAATAATAATATAGCTCCTGGTTCATACCCTGGTAGTCTTTGCCGAGTACTCCGGCAAACGCGGTATGCTGGCTGATATATTCGCCGATCTGCTGGCTTCGAAGTTTGGTGAATTGTTTCAACTGGTCGGCGTCCTGTAATCTGGCTTCCAGCGCCTGTAACTGGCTGGCTGCAGCCTGCAAACCGGCCGATTGTTGGGACGATAGATTCGAGCTTTGGGGATTTTTTTGAAGGAATGCCAGTGTGCCGTGCAGAGAGTCCGTGTAAGCCTGGTATTCACCGCTAACGCTGCCGTTGCGACTACCTGTATCCTGCCGTAGCTTTTGGCCCAACGCTTTATATTGACTGGCTGAGTTGGCAAATAGCCGATTTGCTCCGGCCGAATCAATATTGGACAATCGTTTTTGCAAACGAGCTTCCCGCCTGAGAAGCTGTTGAATATACTTATTTGTTTGCCCGGTCAATTGTTGATCGAGCCCGGCCGTCTTTGCTTGTATCCGGCCAAATAGTTTCGCGGGGACGCCGAGTATCTTATTACCAGCGGAATCAACCGACTGACCGAAGGATAAAGCTCGCCAAAGCAGCAGGAGCAATATGGTAGTTGTAATTTTGACGGGCATAAATGTGAATTGTCCTAAAAAATGATTGGGAATAGTCACTAATTGGGCATGAACAATACTCTCGGCAAAGCATAGCTTCGCCGCACGGCAAAAAGCCGGTTTATAAGCATGAGCTTAATTTCCAGTATGGATGTTACTGTTAGTAAATCGGCACTAAAAAATTGAGTGGGGAAAAAGGCGGTGAAGTGGATCGGGAAAATGCGTACCACATATCGTGTACGCGAATAAGATTGTGTCTCATGGTTGCAAATAATTTAGGTTAAAGGTCAGATGATTAAAGTGGGAGGGTAAGATTAGCAGATTACAAGAGTAGCGGAATTGGAAACGAAATAAAAAAAAGTATTTGTGAATTCCTAGCGAAAGATAAAATATTTTTTTCAGTTTCAAACCCCAAGGCATATACGACTAAGTGTAAACCAGTAAGATTTAAAAATCAACCTTCGCGCTTATTTCACTAATTTACACACTCATCGTTCAAATCGACACGTGCATACAAAAACAAAGAACCAGCAGCGCGCCTTTTCATAGTAAATTTTGTATCGGGCATCGACTGATCTCCGCGTTACTAAGTGGACCCGGCCTGGATCCTTGCAGGAATTGGATCGGTTATCCGGGCCGGCACGCGGCTCACTGTAATTCCTTGTCGATCTGGCCAATCAGTTTTTGGCAGTGGACGATACAGGAGTCCTGATATCGCAGGACATTTAAAGTAATGAATGAAATGCCGTAGCCCAGATGGAATCGCATTTGGGACATGCGCAAAAGGTCGCGACTGTTAGTGACGCTGTCGTCGGCCTGGTCGAGTTCCCCGTGTTCCTGGACAAAGGAACCCATCCGCGTGATGTAGTCCGAATAATAGCCATCCAGGACCTCGACATGTTTAATAACCCCTTCGTGCAGATCGATGATGTCATTCAGGAGTTCCTTGTTTTCAATGATCCCGAACTTTCCGCTGCCTTTCAATCCTTCATATCTGCTGATAGCCGGCTCCAGCGCCGTATTGCTGAAGAAGACCGGGGAATACATTTTAATACTGTCGGGTTTCGGGGACTCACCGGCGCCCACTCGTCGAAAATACAGCAGACTGGCTAATTCCCGGGCATAAAAGGCGCTATCGTTTTGTGCATTTTTGAGATCCGTGCGGATATCCTTTTGCAGGCCAACAAGGAATTCCCTTTCTTCCTTGCGCTCATGCAGGCTGTCGCTCCAGTTGTGAAACCAGATGGACAGGGTGACGGCGAACACAATGATGAAGATCTCGATGAGGATTTCTTTCAGCTTGTGCAGCCAATTTTTTTCGGGGTCCTTAGCCGCTTTATAAGCGGCTTCGACGTGTTTTACGATCTCGTTTTCTGACATATGGGTAAAAATATAAAAAAACTCCGAAGACCCTATCTTTGTCAGATATGATCCAGGGCTTTAACCAGATAAGGGCTGTATTGATCCTGTCGAAGTATAGTTTGCTCGCTACCTTACGCAGCCCCACTTCTGTCGTCTTTTCCCTCCTGTTCCCGATCATATTTATCGTAGTATTCGGGGCGATGATCGGCGACCAGACCCCGATGCCCAAGCTCGCGATCGGTCCCGGCTGTGATACGACTAACCTGGTCTACAAGGCCATTGCTGCCACCTCTTCCATCACCCTTAAAAAAGGAATGACGCCGGCGGAGCAATCTGAGGCCCTGCAAAAAGGACAGCTGACGGCCATCCTGACCATCGTGCCCGATGGCGGGCTGTCACCCATTCCTCACTACGCTGTCCGGCTGCAGACCGCGGGGGCTTCCCCCGGCACCCTCGGCCTGCTACAGACCATCCTGCAAGAGGCTATCCGGAGTATCGACCAACGGGTCTTTCCCCGCAACCCTTCCCTCGCAAAGCTTTCGGTGACGAAAGTACCCGGACGTATCTACCGTACCATCGACTTCATCCTGCCCGGCCAGCTGGGCTTTTCATTGCTGATGGCGGGCGTATTCGGTTCGTCTTTCCTTTTATTCAGCCTCCGGCAGGGATTGGTGCTGAAAAGGCTGCGGGCCACACCCGTCCGGCGTCGTTCGATCATTGCCGGCGAGATGCTCAGCCGGCTGTTCTTCCACATCATAGGCTTTATGATCATGGTAGCGCTGGGCTATTTTGCCTTCAACTTTACCCTCGTCAACGGGCTGCTGACCTTTTTCGAAATGCTGATCTTCTCCTTATTCGGCCTGGGGATATTTATGGCGACAGGCTTCGTCATCAGCGGGGTGATACAGAATGAAAGCTCGATCTCACCCGTGGCCAATACCATCGTTCTGCCGCAGATCCTGTTGTGCGGGCTGTTTTTCCCCATCGAAAGCTATCCGCACTGGCTAAGGGGGTTCTGTGAGGTGCTGCCGCTGACCTTATTCGTCGACGGGCTCCGGCGGATCGCCTTCGAAGGGGTGCATATCTGGGATATGCCCCTGAAGATTGCCGGGCTGGTAGCCTGGACGGTGGTGATCGGTGGGCTGTCCGTGAAAGTCTTCAAATGGGAATAAAGCCGACTTCTTAAATTTTTTTATTAACTTCTTAATTTTTTTATAAAAGTTTACCTACATTTAATGTATCAATAGTAACCATTACTAATTTTTTCTGCTAATGCACAAGAAAAGCTTGTTTTATAAAAACAAGATTATTAAGGAACTTTACTTCTCCCACACCTTATCGTGTTCCGATTTGAGTGCCCAGATCGAAACAAGTTTACCCTTGACGACCAAGATGTTGAATGACCTTATCCGGGACAATGATATTGTCGAGACCGGTTATGCCCCATCGAAAGGCGGAAGAAGACCACTTATGTATGCTGTCCGGCCGGACAGTAAGTATACCGTGGCCGTCGCTATGGATCAGCTGTTCACCCGTATCGTCATTATGGATATGCACCGGCAGTATGCGACTCCGGTAGAAAAGTTCGAATTGCACCTGGCCAAAAATCCGGGCGCCCTGGACATCCTGGTAGAAAAGATATCGGATCATATTCGCCGGTCGGGGATATTAAAGGATAAGATGGTCGGCATTGGTATTGGCATGCCAAATTTCGTCGATTCTAAAAAGGGGGTGAACTATTCTTTCCTGACGGAAGGGGAAAAAGAGATCGGCCGGCATATTATGGACAGGGTAGGGGTGCCCACCTGGATAGAGAACGATTCCAGCCTTGTCGCTTTGGCAGAGCTAAGCTTTGGGGCTGCCCGCGGGAAAAAGAGCGCTATGGTCATCAACCTGGGCTGGGGCATCGGGCTCGGCTTGATCCTTAATGGAGAGCTCTTCCGGGGTTACAACGGGTTTGCCGGTGAGTTCAGCCATCTGCCGCTATTTTCGAACAATAAGCTGTGCAGCTGCGGTAAGAGCGGCTGTCTGGAAACAGAGGCCTCCTTGCTGGTAGTAGTGGAGAGAGCGATGGAAGGCATCCGCAACGGGCGGGTGACGATGCTGAAAGAACACCAGCTGTCTAAAAATTTCGACCAGGCATCGATGGCAGTGATAGAGGCGGCCGAGAGAGGCGATAAGTTCGCCGTGGAACTTTTGTCGGAATCCGGCTATAATATCGGCCGGGGGGTTGCTATCCTCATTCACCTGCTCAATCCGGAGACGATCATCCTTGGCGGCCGTGGCGCCTCGGCGGGTAAGATCTGGCAGGTACCCATTCAGCAGGCATTGAACGAACACTGTATCCCCAGGCTGGCCATCAATACCGACATCGAAGTGTCGGGGCTGGGTTATGATGCGGAGTTGATCGGTGCTGCTGCCCTGGTCATGAACAATTCACCAATGTTGCTCACATACTCTTCTTCAAATTAACAAACACTAAAACCAACTGCTCATGAAACGAACATTAAAGACGACACTCGCATTAGCGATGTTATCTGCCTTCTTCTTGCTGCTTGGGCCATCCGCCCGTGCGCAAGAGGGGAAAAGGCTGATTGCCGGCACCGTCAGGGACTCAGCCGGAACGGCTGTTCCCGGCGTCTCTGTCAGGGTCAAAGGCGCTACTATCGGTAAAGGCGCCGTATCGGGCGATGACGGCACTTATTCTATCAAGGCTGCGACCGGCGAAACGCTGATCTTCAGCTCCGTGGGATTTGTCACCAAAGAGGTAGCCGTAGGGGCGGGAGGCATCGTGTCCGTCCAGCTGGAAAAAAACAGCGCCGCGCTCGGCGAAGTAGTCGTAACAGGATTCGGGGGACAGACCAGTACCCGCAAGGTGTCTTACTCCGTCACGGAAGTGAAGGGTAGTGAGCTGGTCGCCGCCAACAACTCCAACATCGGGGATGCCCTGCAAGGGAAGGTCGCCGGTGTGACGATCTCGCAGGGGACTGGCGGTCCTTCTTCAAGCTCGCGCATCCAGATCAGGGGTAATGCACGGTTGGACAACAATACCGAACCGCTGTTCGTGATCGACGGCATTCTCATCCAGCCTTCTACCACCGGGGCCGATTCCTGGGGTACTGGCGCTGACTTCGGGAATATCCTCAAGGATATGAACCCGGATGATTATGAAAGCATCAGCGTTCTCAAGGGTTCCGCCGCCACAGCATTATATGGCCAACAGGGCCTGAACGGGGTGATCCTGATCACGACGAAAAAAGGACATGCGAGAAAGGGTTTAGGCGTGACCTATAACCAGATCGTCTCTTTCGACCAGCCCTATAAGATGCTCGATCTGCAAAATAAATTCGGCGGTGGGCTGAGTTCTACCTTTGCCACCTCCAATGGCGTCGATATAGTGGACAATTCCGCCTCTCCCTATTATAACCCCAACGGCAACGGCGGCTATTCCTACGGCCCTGCTTTCCAGGGTCAGAAAGTGCAGGATCTCGACGGAAGGACAATCACCTGGAAACCGAATAATCCCGACAAGGACTTCTTCCAAATCGGGCAATATATGAATTCCAATGTGGCTGTCGACGGCGCCAATGAGACCGGCTCTTTCCGGGTATCCTGGACCAATCTGTGGAATACCAGCGTCATGCCCGGCAATAGCATGGACAAGAACGGCTTTACCCTGCGCGCCACGCATAAGCTGTCGAGCGTCTTTTCCATCGATGCCAGCGTCAACTATACCAGCGTGAAGATCATTAACCCGATCCAGCAGGGCGGCGGCGGAGACATTCAATCCCTTGGTGGACAGGGCAATCCCGTGCAGGACTTCGTGTACCTGGCGCCGAGAAGTGCGGATATCGCCTATTACAAAAAGAATTATATCGATCCCACGTCGGGTGGGCTGAAAGAGGGACTTTCGCTAGATCCTTATTTACTGGCCGCCAGCATCTGGCCTGCTTTCCAGGACAATAGTATCCATACGGAAAATTTGTTGTTGGCTAACGTCGACCTGCATGGCCAGTTTACCCCCTGGCTGTCATTGCTGGTGCGCGCGAATGTCCAAAACTATAATGACAACACGGAATATGAGGACAATGGCGTCGGCGCAGGGTTCACCGGCGGGTCTTACCAGGAAGTTCAGAGCCAATACAGGACAACGCGGGTCCAGTCGTTGCTGACTGTCAAGAGGGACGTTGGACACGATCTTCAATTGAATGTTAGCGCCGGCGGTGAGACCAATTACCAGCCGATAGGCAATATCGTTTCGGCTAGTACCTCTGGTGGTCTCCAGACGCCGAGCCTTTATTTTATCTCCAATTCAGTTGACGCGCCTACGATTAGCCAGACATACAATGCGTCGTACCTGAATTCATCGTTGGAAGCATTCGGCGATCTGACCTGGCGCAATATGCTGACCCTGAATGCGAGTTTCCGTCATGACTGGTCCTCTGAGCTGACCTATGCAGATGGCCATGGCCATTGGAGCTACTCCTATCCCAGTGTCGGCCTGGCCTGGGTCTTTACCGAACTGCCCCAGTTCCAGCATTCCATCCTGTCCTATGGAAAACTGAGAGGCAGTTTGGGTTGGTCAGGATTTGCAGCCGCTCCGTGGCTGACCAACACTTATGGGAACTACGGGAATGTGGGCACTTTCAACAATGTGTCCGGCGCCAACCAGACCCAGTATTCCTTTTCCAACGGGCAGGGTAGCTACAACACCACGCTCGGTGACCCGAACCTGAAGAATGAACTGGCCCGGGAAATTGAATTCGGTGCGGACATCCGGTTCTTCCAGGATCGTCTCGGTCTCGACGCCGCCGTGTATAAGAAGAACTCCTTCAACCAGATCATTAACCTGCCTGCGGATCAGGAGAGCGGTACTACATCCCGCTACATCAACGCCGGCAATATCCAGAATAAAGGCATCGAGCTGTTGTTGACTGTTAATCCCATTAAGACTAAAGATTTCAGATGGGATATGACGGTCAACTTTACGCGGAATATCAATAAGGTCATTGCCTTATATCCCGGTGTGCAGAACTATCAATTGCAGCTGGCCTTCGGCGCGGATGCGGCAGCCTATGCCATCGCCGGCAAGCAGTATGGCCAGGTGATCACCGGTTACGGCTTCGCGCATTACAATGGGACGAATAAATCAGAGCAAGGGGCGAATGTTATTGCCAATGCTCCCAACGGGACGACAGGTAATTACATGACCTATGAGCGTGCATCGGATTATGCGCCCGGCGGCCAGGATACCCTGGGTACGATCATGCCGACATTCCTGTGGGGAACGCAACAGACTTTCACCTACAAGAGCTTCTTCCTGAGCGTACAGATAGATTCGAAAGTGGGTGGTCTGATGGCCTCCGCCACCGACCAATATGGTTCTGAAACGGGCAGTCTGAAGAACTCCCTGCATGGCAGGAACGCAGCACTCGGCGGTCTGGCCTTTACCGATGGCAGCGGCAATCAACGCAACGACGGGATCATACCCAACGGGGTTTTTGCCGACGGGACGACAATCGGCGGGACCAATGTGGGCGGTGAGACCTATGCCCAGGCCGTCAAGAACGGCGTAGTGACACCGGTACCGGCATATGCCTATTATGAGAACCTGTACCAATGGTCCAGCGGTATCCGGGCAGAGTCGATCTTCGACAACTCCTGGATTGCGCTTCGCCAGGTGTCTGTCGGTTATAACCTGTCTCCGTCCCTCATCAAACCGCTACATCTGCAGGGGCTGAGGGTTTCCCTGACAGGAAGGAACCTGACCTATCTGTGGCGGAATGCCAAGGACGGTATCAACCCGGAAGGTTTGTATAACAACCAGGCTGCCTCATTTGCCGAAGGCGGCGGATTGCCCTTTATAAGAAGTATGGGCGCATCAGTAAATGCTACCTTTTAATTCGCAATCATCAAAACACTCTTATTATGAAACTATATAAATATTTGCTCGTTCTGTCAGTACCCTTGGTATTGGGGGTATCTTGCAAAAAATCATTGTACGTCAAGGCCAACGAGGATCCGTCCACGCTGACATCCGTGGACCCCGGTGATCAGTTCCTGTACGCAGCCTCCAGTTTTGCCAATAGTTTTGAGGCTTATTATGACGACTACCGGTCAATCATGCCGTGGTTACAATACAGCACCGGCGCAGCCGGTAATGGGTCAGATTTTACGACTATCTCAGGCCATTTCGATTACCGGTATAGCAACTATTATACTAACGTGGGGCTGGCGCTGGCGGATATCCCGCACCTCATCGCCAACATGACCACGGCTGAGCAGGCTGCCCGGCAGTACGAGGCTGCTATCGCATCGATCTACATGGCGTATTATACTTTCTATACCAGCGATATCAACGGAAGTATCCCTTATTCCCAGGCTTTCCAGGCCCGGTATGGCGGTACTTTCACGCCGGTCTATGACACCCAGCAGAGTATTTTCGATACCCTGGATACGCAGATCAAGAATGCGGTCGCTGTGCTGGAGTCCAGCCCATCGACGACCCAGGTGCTNNAATGCCCTGCGTCTCAAGATCGCTATGCGTCAAATCAATCTTAACCCGTCGGTGGTTAAGACCATCGCCCAGTCGGTACTGGCCGACGCCAACCAGATGGATACCACTCTCGACTCCTGGGTACTGTATGTAGGCAATGCCTTCGCCGTACAAGGCGGTAATTTCGATGCGACCGGATTTTTAGCACCCGCCCCGATCATTAATTTCATGAACACCACGCGCGACCCCAGGGAAGGCATCTTCTATCGCCCGAATGGTGCAGGTCTGTATGTCGGCAGCCCGACCGACCCGGATACCTGCGCCGATGCTTATTGGCAGGCCCAGTACAAGGCGTTGGATACGCCGATCTCTGCGTTACAGCATAGGTTGTTCACGCCCAACTATAATGAAAATGACGGTTTCGGTGCAGGCTCGGGGACTGGCTTCTATCCCGCCCTTACCTATGCCGAATACTGCTTTATCCGGGCCTATATGGGCGCCCAAGCTATCACCTCCGATGATCCGGGCATCTGGTACACTAAGGGGGTGACTGCTTCTATCGAGTTCTACTCTAAGCAGGCAGTGGCAGCGGGTATCACAGGCTTTACAGCCGTTCCTGCCGACTCGATCACTGCCTATCTTGGTGAGCCGGGTGTCTCGTTCACAACGGAGCCTTCCGCCAATCAGATCGCCTGCCAGGCTTACCTGGAATTCTATAAGCAGCCCAGCGAAGGATGGGCATGGTGGAAAATGACGGGCTACCCGAATACGACTTCGGTGATCGCCTGGGAGCCTCTTACCTCCAGCTCAGCGGTCAATGTCCTCAACAGGAGGGCTGCCCTGTCCGTCTTCACGACTTCGGACGCCAACTATGCCAACCAGGCGGCTGCATACACGCTTATGGAAACCAATCCCCTCTTTGGTACCCCTGCGGATGCTCAGGGCCGTGTCTGGTGGGATGTCCTGCAATAAAATTGTTCAACGAGCAAAACTCCGGGTTACCTTAACCCGGAGTTTTGTATTTTTATATTATATGCCGCTGCAAAAGTACATGTGGGTATTCCTGGTCTTTCCATGGCATTTTTCCTCCGCTCAACCGAAAAATGACTCGGTTTTTTCTGCTGCCGCATTGTCCTCGATCCAACTGTTCGATGCTGCCGCAGGGCAAACCGTCTCTGTCGGCTCCGGCCCCGGTCTGCGGCTTTTCATTTTTCTTTCCCCTGACTGCCCCATCTGCCAGGGTTATACCCGCACCCTCAACCAGCTGAACCAGCAATATGCCGGGCAGCTAAAAGTGTATGGCATCATTCCCGGAAAGACCTGGAAAAAAGCTGACGTCAAGGCCTTTGCCGGCAAATACCACATCCTTTATCCTTTATGGATGGATCGCTCGCTTGGCTTGTCACATTACCTGCAGGCTTCCACCACGCCCGAAGCTATCCTGCTGACCGCGGACAACAACCTTATCTACAAAGGCGCCATCGACAATTGGTATACATCATTGGGCAGATCCCGCAACAAGCCCACACAAAATTATTTACAGGACGCCATCGGCCAGGCCCTCAGACATGCCGGGCCGGTCATCAAAAGGACCACCCCTGTAGGCTGTATGATAAACGACTTTTAATGGCTATGAAGACGACTGCCCTCATCATATCAATACTCTTTTTCCGCATCGTCTCCGGCTATGCTCAGGAACCCACGTATTACAAAGACATTGCCGCTATCACCCTGACCCATTGCGCTCCCTGCCATCAACCCGGTGAGGCCGCTCCCTTTTCTCTGCTGACGTATGAAGACGTCGCCAAACGCGCCTCCTATATCAAAAAGGTGGTGCAAAGCCGTTATATGCCGCCCTGGCGCGCGGACCCCGGCTACCGGCATTTTGCCAACGAACGGACGCTCACCGACGCCCAGATCGCCCTCATCTCCCAATGGGTCGATGATAAGGCCCCTGAAGGCAAGCCATCGGATGCTCCGGCCTCCGCGCATTTGCCCGTACCCGGGACGCTCTTCAGCCGCAAGCCCGACCTGGTACTGACTACCGCAGATTCCCTTCATCTCCCGGGGGACAATGCCGAACGTTTCGTCATATTCAAGATCCCTTTCGACCTGAAAGATTCGGCCAATGTCGAAGCCATCGAATTCTTCTGCAATAATAAACGACTGATCCACCACGCCAACTATGCTATCCAGGCGGTGCCCGATCCGGCCATCGATATCAACAACACCGTATCGTATGTCAACGCTACGGATGACGATCGCACGAAGGTCGATCAGTACATGCCCTACCGCAAGATCATGTCTTATTACGGGGGCTGGATACCCGGCACCAGCTATGAATATTTTCCGAAGGAATTCGGCTGGGTCATGCCCAAAAGAGGAGTGATCCTGCTGACGGTCCACTATGCTCCCTCTGCCACCGACGAAACCAGCATTTGCGGCGTCAACCTGTTTTTCAAGAAGACACCTGTCACCCGGGTGATGAAGGTGGTGAGCTTTGGCTCAGGCGGCATCGGCGAGGGGCAGATCGACCCTATTTTCTATATCAAGGCAAATAAGGTCCAGACCTTCACGCTGGAAGTCACCAACCCCAGCGGTGACCAGTCCCTGTTATATGTCTGGCCGCACATGCACCTGCTCGGAAAGGAATACAAGGCCTATATCACCACGCCGGCGGGAGACACGATCAAGCTGGTGCATATCCCCGACTGGGATTTCCGCTGGCAAGAGATTTACCGCTTTCCGCACCCGGTTAAGGTAACGAAAGGGTCAGTGATCCATATCGAAGGGACCTATGATAATACCACGGACAATCCCGCGAACCCCAACAACCCGCCCAAGAATGTTTTTTCGATGGGAGATATGAAGACGACCGATGAAATGATGACCTTGATGATGGGGTTCCTTCCGTATAAAGAAGGGGATGAGAAGATCGATCTAAAATAGCGCGCATGAAAGTAATCTCTACAGGTCTTGCTTGTCTGCTGTCGTTGCTGGTGAGGGCGCAACAGAAGGAACCGCTATTCACACTGATGAATGACCGGCAGACCGGTATCCATTACCTCAATAAGATCGAAGAGGATGACTCGCTGAACATCTTCCGCTACGAATACCTGTACAACGGCGCGGGTGTGGGCATTGCCGACTTTAACGGCGACGGATTGAACGATATTTTCTTTTCCGGTAATACAGGCCATTACAAGCTGTTCCTGAATAAAGGCAATTTCACTTTCGAGGACGTCACCGACAAGGCCCATATCGCCGGGAATGGGACCTGGGCCACGGGCGTCAGCATCGCCGATGTCAACGGTGACGGATTGATGGACATCTATGTGTGTCATGGCGGGAAATATGATGATTCGACGAAATTGAGCAACGAACTTTTCATCTGTCAGGGTATAACGAACGGTATTCCTGTCTACAAAGACATGGCCAGGGAATACGGATTGGACGCCCCCGGAACCCAATCCACGCAGGCCGTCTTTTTCGATTACGATAAGGATGGCGATCTGGATATGTTCCTCCTCAACCATTCCAATCATACATACAATCCGTACCTGAATACCCGCAAGACGCGTGCTACGCCCGATCTTCATTTCGGCAACCGCCTGTTCCGCCAGGACAGGGATTCGGCGGGGCACATCCATTTCACGGACGTCACTTTCAAGGCGGGGATCATCAATAACCCGCTGAACTTCGGTCTCGGCGTCACCGTCAGCGATGTCAACGGGGATGGCTGGCCCGATATTTATACCACCAGCGACTATACCGAACGGGATTGTTTTTACATCAATAACAAGGACGGCACGTTTACCGAATCCCTCGAAGGGTCTTTTACGCATATCTCCAAGTATTCCATGGGCGCCGACATTGCCGACTACAATAATGACGGCAGGCCCGACGTCATGACGCTGGACATGCTGCCGGAAGATAACCACCGGCAGAAACTGCTGAAAGGCCCTGATGAATACGATAGCTATCATCTCCTGCTGGACAGCGGCTATTATCACCAGCAAATGCGGAATATGCTGCATCTGAATGAGGGCACAGATGATCAGGGCCGGCTGCGTTTTTCCGAGATCGGTCAGCTGGCAGGCGTGTCCAATACCGACTGGTCCTGGTCGCCGTTGCTGGCCGACTTCGACAATGACGGGTGGAAAGATCTCTTTGTCAGCAATGGCTATCTCCGGGATTTTACGGACCTGGATTTCCTCAAGTATACCGTTCCCGACGCTAATATGGCGGCTGCCAGACAAGGCAACCACAATTTCAAGACCTATGACCTGGTCCGCCAGATGCCTTCCAACAAGGTCAGCAATTATATCTTTCATAATAACGGAGACCTGACCTTCTCTAACAAGACTACCGACTGGGGGCTTAACCGGCTGACCGTATCCAATGCAGCCGCGTATGGCGATCTCGACAATGACGGCGATCTCGATCTGATCGTCTGTAATAATAACGAGCCGGCCATGATCTACCGGAACAATGAGAATGAGTTGAAAGGGAATCACTGGATCAGGCTGCGGCTGACGGGAAGGGGCCTTAACACGAAGGCCTATGGGGCAAAAGTCGCTCTGGTTACTTCGGACAGTCTTAGCCAGTATGAGGAGCTCTATCCGGTCCGGGGCTTTCAGTCCAGTATGGCGCCGGAGATCTTCTTCGGCTTCCCCAAAGACCGGTCGGCGGTCCGTATGACCATCACCTGGCCGGATGACCAGGTGACTGTGCTGATGCAGCCGGCTGCTGATACGATTCTTGATATCAAAGAAGGGGCGGGGTCCCCGCCGCGGCTCGCCACCAAACCGCCCTCACCGCGCGCTGCTGCCGCGCTGTCGCCGCGCATCTTTACCGACATCACTGCCGGGGCCGGGATCACTTTCCACCATAAAGAGAACGATTTCATCGACTTTAAGGATGAACCGCTGCTGCCTTATCAATTGTCCCGTGAAGGTCCGGCGCTGGCGCATGCAGATGTCAACGGGGACGGCCTGGAAGATGTCTTTTTCGGCGGCGCCATCGGTCAGGCGGGACAGCTATTTCTGCAAACGAAGGATGGTCATTTTCGTCCTGCGCCATCCCAGCCGTGGAGCGCGGATACCGTCTCCGAGCAGGTCAATGCTATCTTCTTCGATGCAAACAATGATGGATATATGGACCTCTATGTCGTCAGCGGCGGCAATGAATATGCAGACCAGTCGCCCGGTTACCGGGATCACTTATATCTCAACGACGGAAAAGGCAATTTTACCCTTGCACCCGAAGATGCGCTGCCGCCGATGCTCAGCAGCAAGTTTGCCATTGCCGCCGGCGACTTCAACCACGACGGCCATACGGACCTTTTTATCGGCGGCCGGGGGATAGCCGGATCATTTCCCCTGCCGTCCAGGAGTTACCTGTTGCGCAATGATTCGAAGAATGGTGTGATCAAATTCACCGACGTCACCAACGAGGTATGTCCCGATCTCCTGATGCCGGGAATGGTTAAGGCTGCTGTCTGGTCGGCCCTGGATGATGCACAGTACCCGGATCTCCTCATCGCCGGTGACTGGATGCCGGTACGCCTGTTCCGGAACGACAAAGGAAAATTATCGGATGTCTCTGCCGCGGCAGGATTGACAAATCTCAACGGGATGTGGTCTTCCATTACGCCTGCTGATGTCGACGGTGACGGAAAGATGGATTTCATCCTGGGCAACTGCGGCTATAACAACCAATTCAAAGCCTCGCCATCGCAGCCTGTCACGCTGTATGTGGCTGATTTCGACGACAACGGTTCGCTCGACCCCATTCTTTGCTATTACATCCGGGGCAAGAGCTACCCCATGGCATCCCGCGACGAGCTATTGGACCAGATCGTGTCTCTGCGGAAGAAGTTCATCACCTACAAGTCCTACGCCGACGCCACCATAGAAGATATCTTCCCCGCCGAAAAGCTGGCGAAGGCAAAAGTGCTGCATTGCGATGAACTGGCATCCGGCATTTTGTACAATCGCGGGGACGGGCATTTTTCATTTGAGCCCCTACCCCTGGCCGCACAGTTCTCCAGGGTGTTCGGCTCTGTGCTGGATGACTTCGATGGCGACGGCAAAAAGGACATCCTGGTGTCGGGCAATTTCTTTCCCTATCGCACGCAGCTCGGCCGTTCCGATGCCAGCCTGGGCATGTTGCTGAAAGGCCCCGGCCCCGGGTTCCATCCCGTCGATCCTGCTATCAGCGGGTGTTATATCGGCGGTGATGTCCGCGGGATGGTCGAGATAAAGGACCAGGCAGGGAAGAGATTGCTGATCATAGCTAAAAACGACGATGCCGTACAGGTATTGAAAGTCAACGATCGATGAAACAACTGATCATTTCCATATTAGTCATGTCGACTGTAGCCGCGCAGGCCCGGACGGGGCCGCCTGAGAATGACGCCGAACCATTACGGCGTGCGGCGGCGGCCGTAACCGATATCATGGTGCATGACATTTTCTCCCCGCCGGTGGCCAGCCGTATCTATCTCTATACCAGTGTGGCGGCGTATGAAACGCTGGCCAAGGGGGAGTGGCGGGAGTATGCTTCGTTATATGGACAGGTAAAGGGCTTGCCGGCGATCCCTGCCCCGCAGGGGAAAATATCATACCCTCTCGCTGCCGTTTATGCCTACCTGCTGGTGGGGAAAAAACTGATCTTTTCAGAGTCCGTCATGGAGGATTCCATCCGTTCCATCCTTAGCTGGTACCGTAGCAGCGACCCGGCCGACACGGCCGTCTATGCAGCCTCGCTGGAGTATGGGCGACAGGTTGCCGCTGTAGTCATCGCATGGGCGGGGACCGATCAATACGTAGAAACCCGGCGCCTGCCCCGGTATCGCCTCTTGCGGCAGAAAGGCAAGTGGATTCCGACGCCACCGGCTTACATGGCCGCCGTCGAGCCTTACTGGAACAAGATCAGGCCTGTCACCCTGGATTCCGCCGATCAGTTCCGGCCATTGCCCGCGCCGGCATTCAGCACGGATACCGCCAGTCTTTTTTATCATCAGGCCTATGAGGTATACCNNGGGATTGCAACCCTTTTGCGGTCACCATGGAGGGGCATGTAGGCTTCGCTACCAAAAAGATCTCCCCGGGCGGACACTGGATGTCCATCGTCACGACCGTGTCGCGACAGCAGCGCCTGGATATCATGCAGACGGCTGCCGCGTATACCATTACCTCTATCGCTATCTTCGATGCCTTTATCAGCTGCTGGGCTGAGAAATACCGGAGCAACGTCATCCGGCCGGAGACGTATATCGATTCCTATATCGCAGAGGGCTGGCGACCCCTCCTGCAGACGCCGCCTTTCCCTGAATATACCAGTGGCCACAGCATCATCTCCATGGTGTCCGCGACAGTGCTGACCCACTATTTTGGAGACCATTTTGCGTTCGACGACGATACGGAGATAGCGTTCGGTCTGCCGAGAAGACATTTCGATTCATTCCTGCAGGCCGCGCACGAAGCTGCCATATCGAGGTTCTATGGCGGTATCCATTACCATGCAGCCATCAATGCGGGAGTCACATCCGGCCAGCAGATCGGCCAATGGGTATTGAATAAGATCATCCTGAAAAAACAGAGCCGACCTATACAGGTTTTAAATTCAAAACCATGAGCGTTTGTAAATTCTTCTTTTCTCTTTTCTTTGCTTGTATTTTTTTCAGCTTTCCCTGCGTTGCCCAGCAGCATGAGGCGACGGCGGACGGTAGTTATGTGCCGATCCTGCCCTCCGACAGCCCGGCCGATATCATCCGAAAGGCGGCCCATGTCGTTCCGTCCCCGCGACAATTACGCTGGCAGGAACTGGAGCTTACCGCCTTTTTCCATTTCGGGATCAATACCTTCACCGACCGCGAATGGGGTGACGGGAAAGAAGATCTCTCCGTTTTCAATCCCACCCGGTTCGATGCCCGGCAGTGGATCAGGGTAGCGAAGGCAGCGGGTATCCGGCAGGTGATCCTGACCGCCAAGCATCATGATGGATTTTGCCTGTGGCCAAGTCAGTATACCGATCATACGATAAAGAACACGCCTTATAAGAATGGCCATGGCGATATCGTCAAGGAATTTGCCGATGCCTGTAAGGAATATGGCATGGGGTTCGGCCTCTATCTTTCCCCCTGGGACCGGAATTCCCCTGTTTATGGGGATTCGGCGAAATACAATGACCTGTTTCTGCACTGGCTGACCGAGCTGTTGACTAACTACGGCAAGGTCGATGAAGTCTGGTTCGACGGCGCCAACGGAGAAGGACCTAACGGGAAGAAGCAGGTGTATGCTTTCGAGGCCTGGTACCACCTGATCCGTCATTTGCAGCCACAGGCCGTCATCGCCATCATGGGCCCCGATGTGCGCTGGGTAGGCACCGAGACCGGCCAGGGACGATTAACCGAATGGAGCGTATTGCCCCTCAACGCCAACCAGCAGGCCAGCATCGCCGCCAATTCGCAGAAGGACATGACCTTTGCCCCCCTCGGCGATCTCATGCATGAAGATCTGGGCAGCAGGCAACAACTGCTGTCAGCCAAAGGGCTGATCTGGTATCCGGCGGAAACGGATGTGAGCATCCGGCCGGGGTGGTTCTATCATGATAAGGAGGATGCAAAGGTGCGGACGCCGGCCGGTTTGATGGATCTCTATTTCAGTTCCGTCGGCCGCAATAGTGTGCTGCTGCTGAATATCCCGCCAAACCGGCAGGGGCTCATCAGCGATGCGGACGTCCGCAGCCTGCAGGGATGGCGGAAGGATATGGATTCTACTTTTGGGGTCAACCTGGCCGCAGGCGCCGCTATCTCCAGCCCGAACGGCGTTCATCCGCATGCGCTGCTGGACGGCAAAAACGATACATGGTGGACGACGACGGGGAGTGATACAACGGCTACGATCACCCTAGCGCTGGCAGGCGAAAAGACATTCGACGTGCTGTCATTGCAGGAAGAGATCAGCGTCGGGCAACGGGTAGAAAAATTTGTGCTGGAATCTTACTCCGGCGGCCAGTGGACAGAGATCGCTTCGGGAACGACGATCGGGTATAAACGGCTGATCCATTTTCCGCCGGTGACGGCCCGTGCTGTACGGCTGCGCATCCTGTCCTCGCGGTGTAATCCTACGATCGCTGAATTCGGACTATATAAACTGGTAGAATGAGAAGATATCTTTTTCTGTTCTTAATAGCTTTGGCGGTTGCCGGCGCAGGAAACGCGCAGGACCGTCATGTATTTTCCCTTGGCAAAAGCGACTTTTTACTGGACGGCAAGCCTTTCCGCATCATCAGCGGGGAGATGCACCCGGCAAGGATACCCCGGGAATACTGGCGGCACCGGATCCGGATGGCCAAGGCCATGGGATGTAATACGATAGCCGTCTATGTCTTCTGGAACTACCTGGAGGAGACGCCGGGTCATTTTGACTTCCGTACGGGGAACCGGGATGTCGCTGCCTTTATCCGCCTGTGCAAGGAAGAGGGCATGTGGGTGCTGCTGCGGCCCGGACCCTATGTCTGTGCGGAATGGGATTGGGGCGGGCTGCCGACCTGGCTGCTGACCATCCCGGACATTAAGGTCCGATGTATGGACCCGCGTTATATGAGCGCCGTCAGCCGGTATGTCGCGGCGTTGTCCCGGGAGATCGGACCGTTGCAGTGTGACCGCGGCGGCCCTATCCTGATGGTGCAGGTAGAGAATGAATACGGCAGCTATGCCAATGACAGGAAATATTTGGCCGTCCTGCACCGGCTGTGGCAGCAGCATGGGATCACGGTGCCGTTCTATACGGCAGACGGCCCTACCTCCTTTATGCTGGAGGCGGGCAGTCTCGACAGTTGCGCCATCGGGCTGGACAGTGG
>PMUF01000171.1 GCA_003167015.1 Chitinophagaceae bacterium
GTAGGTAATCCCCGGCATCCCGGCACGGACCGTGATCGTCTTCGAAGGATCGAGATTCACCAGCGAGATATGCACTGCACCGCTCGAATCCCGCGAAGCACTCGCATTGACAGCCGGTATCCGCTGCCCCTCATAGACATAATCCGGGCTGGCCAGCTGGATCAACAGTGATTTTGCATCCTGGTGTACTTTATACAGGTCGAAAATATAATAGGTCGGCGTCAGCAGCATCTTGTCCTTGTCCGTCAGTACCAATGCCTGCAGCACATTCACCGTCTGCGCAAGGGCCGCCATTTTCACCCGGTCCGCATGGTTGTTGAAGATATTCAGGGTGGTGCCGGCAATGAGGGCATCCCGGAGACTATTCTGCTGGTAAAGAAAGCCGGGATTGGTGCCCGGCTCCACATCCGTCCAGATACCCCATTCATCGACCACCAGCCCTACCCGCTTCCGCGGATCGTATTTATCCATGACGGCAGAATGCTTACTGACGATCTCATCCATCTTCAGACAGGCAGCCATCGCCTTAAAATATCTGTCTTCCCCGAACTGGGTGGCAGAACCCTTGTGCCCCCAGTCACCCGCAATGGTATAATAATGCATGGACAGCCCCCAGGTACGGTCCAGGTCTATATTCTTCATCAATACCTCGGTCCAATTGTAATCAGCACTGTTGGGGCCGCTCGCAATCAACTTCAACGGCGAACCCGGATAACTCTTACAGTACTCCGAATATCTGTTGTACTCATTGGAATAATATTCAGGGGTCATGCTCCCGCCACATCCCCAGCTTTCATTCCCCACTCCCCAAAAAGATACATGCCAGGGCTCATCACGACCGTTCTGCCGGCGCAGATCCGCCAGCGTGCTCTTCCCGCCATAGTTAAGGTACTCCAGCCAGCTCTCCATCTCTTCAGGCGTTCCCGAACCCACATTGCCCGCAATATAAGGCTGGCAACCCAGCAGGCTGCATAGCTCCAGGTATTCATGCGTGCCAAAGCTATTGTCTTCCGCCACCATGCCCCAGCTCGTATTCACCGTTCTCTTCCGTTGGCTACGCGGTCCTATCGCATCCCTCCAATGGTATTGATCCGCATAACACCCTCCCGGCCACCGAAGGACGGGCACCTTGATTTTTTTCAATGCCGCAACTACATCCATCCGGATATGATCTCCCGTCCAGAAGCCGTCGTATATACACCGCCCCAGATCCTCGGAAAAATGACCGTAGATATTGCGACTGATTGTTGGCCCGGAAGTATCCCGGATGGTCAAAGACACCGGACGCTGGGCAGAAAGACTGATGGCGACCGTCAGCATGAGCAGGAGTAAGAAGGGCTTCTTCATATGTAAGTTGCGTTTTGAAGCCCTAAATTAAGCGTTTTTTTGACAATTAATAATCGAATTTCCCCGTGNNATCACCCATTTCTCAGTCACCAGCTTTTCCAGCGCAAAAGGACCACGTGCATGCAGCTTCTGCGTGGAAATACCGATCTCCGCCCCCAGCCCCAGTTCCTCCCCGTCGGTGAACCGCGTCGAAGCATTCGAATAGACAGCCGCAGCATCGACCTCTGCCAGAAAACGTTCACACTTCTTCTTGTCCCGCGACACGATCGCCTCGGAATGCCGGGTGGAATATTTCCCGATATGCGCCAGCGCTTCATCGATATCCGCCACCACCTTCACTGCGCACTTCAGACTCAGGAACTCCCGTGCAAAATCACCGGACTTTGCCTTCCGCAGATGAGGATAGTCGCCGAAAGCCCGCCATGCAGCCGGATCGGCGAATACTTCCACCCCATATCGCTCGAACGGCTCCCGCAACAGCCGTAGCAAGGCCGGCGCCACTCCCGCATCCACCAGCAAAGTATCCATGGAATTACAGACCGAAGGCCGCGATACCTTCGCATTCACGACGATATCCACTGCTTTTTGCAGGTCCGCCGTCTTCTCCACATAGACATGACAGACCCCTGCACCCGTCTCGATCACCGGCACCAGGCTGTTGGCCCGCACATAACGGATCAGCGCATCCGATCCCCGGGGGATCAGCACATCTACCCAACGGGTGGCGGTCATCAACTCCTGCACGGTCTCCCGGTCTGGTGGCAGCAAGGTCACACAATCGGGGTCGATCCCACTGCTCCGCAAAGCCTTTTTGATCAGGGCAATACCCGCCTTGTTGGTATCGGCTGCATCCTGACTGCCCTTGAGCAGGCACCCGTTCCGGCTGCGCAGACACAGGGCTGCAATGTCGAAAGTCACATTGGGCCTCGATTCATAAATAGCGCCCACCACCCCCAACGGTACCGCCCTCTTTTCCACCCGCAGCCCGTTCGCCAGCGTCCTGCTGTCCAGCAACTTACCCGAAGGATCGGGCAGCCGGCTGACGGTAAGAACACTACCCGCAATAGCCCGTATCCGCGCTTCATTCAATAGCAACCGGTCCTTACGCGGATTGTCCGGGTCCTGCCGCGCCAGATCTTTCGCATTGGCCCGCAACAAAGCTGCCTGCTGGGATACCAGCAGAGACGCCAGTTCCTTCAGCGCCATCTTCACCTGCCTGTCGCTGGCCCGCCGCAAAGCCGCCGCTGCCTTATGCGTCCGCTGAATCAAAGACTGTATTTTTTTTGCCATAGTTTCTTAAAATAACACGATATCGTCCGCATGCGCAGCCACAACATTCTTTTTCAACAGGTTATCCGTTACTTCCGCCGCCGTCAGTTTCACCTTCGCTACGCCGATGATATTCTCCGTCTCATCGATCAGCTGCACCACCTCCCCGCCGCCAAATTTCCCCTGCACTTTCCGGATACCGACGGTCAGCAGGCTCCGTCGCTGCTGCAACGCCCGCTCAGCCCCCTTGTCTACAAAAATACTCCCGATGGTGATAGAACCGCTGGCTAGCCATTTCTGTCGCGCTTTCAGATTGGAGACCCGGGGCAGGAAATGCGTCCCCGCCCCTTCCAGCGCATCGCTGAATGGAGCCCGTCCGCTTAATCCGCAAATCACCACTTTGATCCCCAGCGACGCGGCGAGCCGGGCAAACGTCAGCTTGGACAGCATGCCCCCCAATCCCAGGCTGCTCTTGTCCTTCCGCACATATCCCAGTATCCGGCTATCCACCTTCTCCACCTGGGAAATGATCCGTCCGCCGTCATCCAATAATCCGCCCACTGACGTACATAGCAATAACGCCGACGCATCAAAGCCTATAGCTGTCAACGTAGCCAGCTCATCATTATCAGAGAATTTCAATTCTACATTGCTGACAAGATCGTTTTCATTCATGATCGGAAGAATGCCATTCTTCCAGAATTCGACAAAAGTGTCTTTCAACTGAAGCCAGCGCTCCCTGCTGGAAAAATGATGCCGCTCGCATAATGCCTGGGCTACCGGGATGCCATAGACGGAGAAATGTTTTTGATAATGCCGGATGAGGATCGGGTTGCCCACCGCGGCTGCCGCCTTCCGCTCGGTCAGCGTGCCTTTATAATGACTAAAAAAACTCCTGCCGCTGCCTACCGCCCCGCTGCTGACCAGCACCACGCGATAACGGGCAGATAATGCCGCAATGTCCGCCGCGACCTTTTTCATAGTGGCCTGAACCAGCTCACCCCGATCGTCGGTCAAAACGGCTGTACCTAACTTAATGACTAATACCGGCTTTTGCATCCCGCAAAAGTATTCAATTTTAACACTTCCGAATACCCGTTACGCCGTATTTTAGATGAACCCTTAACTACAGTCTATCTAAACCCTAAACTATGCAAGCCCGAATCCTTGCCTTCCTCGTACTCCTGCCCTGCTGCGCCCCGGCGCAAAAACAGGCCGCCGATACATTGGACCTTTACAGCAACCCGCCGCCAAAACGGGACAACGACACGGTGGCCCGGCCTGCTGCCTCCCCACGACCCAAACACTATGACAACGTCAGATGGAACATCAGCGGTGGCATGTCCGGTGGCTCCTTGAATTTTCAGCAAAACGGCAACGTAGGCCTTACCTTCCAATTCAGGTACAACCTGATCCAGGGCAAACGCTCCTCCCTCTCTATCAACCAGGGTCTTACCTTTGGAACCGAAGACGAATACGGTGTATCCTTTTTTCCTGTAGTGGCCGTAGCCATGATAGCCGGCCCTTATTCCAACGTGGACCTAAGCGATGGACATCGGATCTCCACCTACGCCGATTTTCCACTGGTACTGCAATATAACTTCGGCGCCGGCGCCGTCCGGCGCACCGAACGGTCCTACCGGGAAAAGATGGGGTTTTATATCGGGGGAGGGTTCACCCATACCTTCACCGGCTACACCAATACATTCACGCTGGCCGCCCAAACAGATTATTGGGCATGGGTAGCCGATGGCGGCATCCTGCTGAGAGCAGGAGAAGGCGGTAATACTTGTATAGGATTGGGCGTTGAGCAACCGCTCCGAACACCAATCGGACCGATACACAACCCCCTTTTTTTTAAAATCAGTTTAACTTTCATAGGCAAATTATAAAACTATTTCTGCCGCACCATCACACCATTCATAATGAACGTACTCCCGCCTCCGGCCACAATATTATACACCGGCTGTAAACCCCCGGCAGACTCTTCCTTATTCCAGACCGTGAACTCAGCATACCGGCCTGTGGTCCCGTCCAGACACAGCACCCGATCCCCCGGCGCCACCTCACCCATCTTCTTATTCCCGGTCGCAGTGACCATCGGATGATTGGGCGTCCCTTCCAGCTCCTTGCATCGCAGGTTCACCTGCCGCCCCGACACATCGGTCGTAACCGCCAGCAACAGCAACCGGGTAATGGCATAATTCTTAGCCGCATGCACCGTCAGCTCCTTCACTGTCACCGGTAGGGCCGCGTGCGTCAAAGGATCCACCGTCATCACCTCATCGCCGGGCTGAACATCCTTCAACAACTTCTGACCGCCGCCGGCCATCGTCACTGCCATGTCCCCGGGAAAGCATATATCGTTACCTTACGTCCCTGCCTCCCTGCTCACAGCCCCGCCACCACCCATCCCCGACCGGTACAGCTGATACCCCAGCTCCTCCGAAAGAACATAGGACAGCTTCAGCACAAAGAATTGTTCCTCCTTGTCAATGGCATGGATATCTTCGAAATATTTCCGCCAAACGGCCGGAGGCGCTTTATAACCCGGCATACAGGCGGTATAACGCTTGCCGGTCTCTGTGGTATAATAGATCACAGTGCCCAACTCTACCCTGCCGTCCTTGAGGATCAGCTTATACAGATCGATACGTTTTTTCTTGCCGTCATCGCCCGTGATGAAATAGGGCTTGCCGAATCCGTTGTGATCTAAGATATACGCGTTCTCGAATTTGACATACGTGTCTTTGTCCGGATCGGCCACCGAAAAAGTCTTGGCCTTTTCATACTCCTCCATCGTAAGGGCACGGCCGCCGGTCGAATCCTGGGCACGCACGCCCAACCCGGCAAGCAGCAGCACGCCCGCAAAAAGAATACTCTTCATGTAATGTGAAAGATAGTTTTGAATGATGATTTATGATATCTCCTTGAAGGCAGACGCGAAGGCTTCCATCTCGTCCATCCGCCCGATGCTGATCCGGCACCAGTCCTGGTTATTGAACTTCCAAAACCGCACTCCGACACCGCGCTTCATCATCTCGTCAGTGAATTGCTTGCCGTCCATCTTGATGGGGAACAATACGAAGTTCGTGCTCGACGGAACATACATATAGCCCTCCTTCTTCAATACATCGTAGAGGTAGCTCTTCGAAGCAATGGTCTTCTTCAACGCGCCGTCGAGGAATTCCCTGTCCTGGTAGCTCGCAATGGCAGCTTGCAGGGTAGTGGTCGAAATGGACATGGACGCTTCGGTATACAAAGATAACTTCTTGATCGTCTCGGGCTGGGTCACCACATACCCTATCCTTAACCCGGCAAAGCCATACAGCTTCGAAAAGGTCCTGGCCACAATGATATTGCTGCCGGTATTCACCATCGGGATCAACGTAGTACCCTGGGGATCGTCCAGGTAATCGATATAAGCCTCGTCGATAAATACAGTCACTTTCTTGGATACCCTGTCGCAGAAGGATTTCAGCTTGGCATTGTCCACCACCGTAGCCGTCGGATTGTTGGGATTGCAGATGTAGACCAATACGGTATTGTCATCGATGGCCTTTTCCATTGCATCCAGGTCCAGCTTGTACTCTGTCGTCAGAGGCACCTTCACCCACTTGGCGCCAATACGTTGGGCCTTGCTGGGAAGATCGGCATAGGAAGGATCACCGGTAACAACGTTGCAGCCGGGCTTGTAATAGGCCAAAGCTGCGGCCATCAACAGCGGCGATGAACCGGAAGCCAGAAAGATATTCTCCTGCTTAACCTTTTCGAAGTCCGCGATCTTTTGGCTCAGGTCACCCATCGAACGCATAGGGTATTGATAGCTGACCGGCAGCGTATTCATAATGGCTTCCTTCGCCTTATCGGAAGGGCCGAAAGGATTTTCATTGGCAAACAGCCGGGCCTTAAGAGGCTCGACGGCATTCAGGGCAATTTCCCTTTCTGTCCAGCCTTCCGAGCTAAAGGGAGTTGCAGCATGACCGGTGACCGACGGCGCAGCCTGTGCTGGATTCAGCAGACTGCCGGCAAATGGAAGTGCTCCCGCTAGTACGGCGCCCCTCCGAAGTAATGTGCGACGACTGATTGTGTTGCCCATAAGAGTATATTTTATTGGTGGTTAATTAAATCCATTGTTACCGCGCTCCCCCGCGCCTCAACTCCCCAGCGACGGATACGAAAACCGCTGCCCTGTGACCCGGCTATGCAACGCCGCTACTACGCTCCTGGCTGACTCCAGCGCCCCGGCCATCCAGGCATTCAGATACGTCATGTGCTCACCCGCGAAATATACCTGCCCGTCCGGCTGCAATAAAGCCTTATATAATGTCTGCCGCTCCTCCTGCGAATAGAGCGCCCAACCACCCAGGTTGTATTTCGTCTTGTGCCAGCTGACAGAGAAAGAAGTTTCGAATTCCTGCCTGTACTGCGGATGTATCAGGCTGCCCTTGTCCAATGCTAATTGCTCCCGCTCGTCGTAAGATAAATTACCCGTCGCAACAGCCTTTTCATTAAAGTTATAATATCCGATCAATATCCCCTTACCGCTCAAATAATCATAGGAAGGATAAAAAATTTGCGTCAGTTGATTGTTCGTATGGGTAATGCCCCCGTAGATCCCCTCGTCCTCCTCCCAAAACCTGCGCTTGAACTGCAGCCCGATCTTCCCGGTGGACATATACACAATCGAATCGATGGCCCTGCTGGCGTCAGAAGAGAAATTATGATCGATATTGCTCAGCACCGGCAAAGGTATCGTACAAATGCAAAGATCCGCAGCCATACTTTTCTCTCCCTCCGCATCCTTGTACACCACCTTCACCCCCTTCTCTACATTGTGGATAGCACTGACCTCCGCACCACGGCGTATCTGTCCCCCCACCCGCTGCTCAAAAGCCGCAGCGATCCTGTCCATCCCCCCGACTGCCTGGAACAACGTCCCCTGCAATTCATAAGTGTACTCTGCCACATTATAGAAATCAGGATCCAACAACCCGGACTCTGCCATCGCTACCAGGGTCATCGGATCACCGATCTTCCCTTCTTTATCCCCCGGCCCCGGCGAATCGATATAACCCCTTCGCGCCGAAGCCTTATACAATTTGTCGATATCCAGTCCGCCCTCCGCCCGCAAATATTCGATCACCTTCAACGTGTCCTCTTTGCTCATGCCCGCATCGATCTTTCCTCCATCCATCCCCTTGGCCAGCAACTCAGCCATCCATCCCCTCATGTCGTTATGCACCTCCCGGACGCGCACCTTCTTATTCGATAACGGCCCCTTCCCCTCACTGAAATAATAGGTGTTCTCATTCACATTGTTATACACCTGTATGGGCACCTTCAATTCCTTACAATAATGCAGGGTCAAGGCGTGATGGTGAGGGATACGTGAAGGCCCTGCATTGAAGTACTGGCCTTCATCGAATGCTGCCGTATGAACCTGTCCCCCCGTCTCCACATTGGACGAGCCCTTCCGGATGCTCCAGCATCGCCCCCCGGCCCGCTCCCGGGCCTCCAGGATCGTACACTGGTATCCCAGCTTCCCCAATTCATAAGCGGCCGCCATTCCCGCCAGCCCCGCTCCTAAGATCAATACCTCTTTTCCATTCCCATCTCCTTCCAGCCGGAAAGGATGGGCCGGAGCCGCCGGCAACATTCCCATCGCTATCATCGCCGGATAAGCTCCAAGAGTATAATTTCCCGCCTTTTGTAAGAATTCCCTTCGAGTGAGCAATTTCAAATATTAAAAAACAAAATATTGACCCCTTTTCTAAAGTTACTACAAATTAACAATCCAAATCGAGAAAAAATAAACATTAAAATAATCATAATGTATTTTGGCGCTTATATTGGCTGGATCTCTACCTCATTCTCCTTACATTCGCGGGGAAAAAAACAAAAGATGAAGATTTTATTTCTGTCGCATCAATGGACCCGGAACTCTCACCTCTCGCTCTACAGCGGCTTCAAACGATTCATCCACTTCGCAGCGCTTGGCAACGATGCCACTCTCGTAACCTTCGGCCCGAAAGAGGAAGAATACGAGGAAGATAACGTCAGCGTTATCGCCGTCAAAGGCGGCGGGAAGGACTACTTCTTTTCCAATCGAATGGCCATCTCCCGCAAGGGCAGCGAAATCGCCGGACAATTCGACGTCATTCATTCGATCGTCTCGGATTGCACCTACCACCTTCCAAAAAATAAATTCACCTTCACCCTCCACGTACTACCCGGCGTCGTCAGGTATAAAGAATTCAGGCAAAATGCCTTCCTGTTCCTCAAATACCATCTCATCCAGAAAAGGGCCTTCCGCCGCGCCCGCAACATCGTCTGCGTCAGCAGCAACCTCCTCGAAGGTATACCCAAAAAATATCGATCCAAAGCTCGCTTCATACCACATGGAGTAGACACCGAATTCTGGGACCCTGCACTGGCAAAGATGCCCAAAGCATTTCCCGAAGGGGGATACGTCCTTAGTGTCGGATCGCATGGCATGGACAGACAACTGCTCGGACAGCTCATCGAAGCCAACCCATCCGTTCCCTTTGTATTCGTAGGAGTCAAAGAAAAGCTGGGCGCCCACCCCAATGCACATTACCTCAGCAAAATATCCGATGAGGAACTGCGCGACCTTTACCTCGGCGCCGCTCTGACATCCCGGCCCCTGCTGTTCGCCACCGCCAATAACTGTATCCTCGAATCCTTGGCGATGGGAAAAACTATACTGGTCAACCGGATTCCTGGCGTCACCGACTACCTTACTGACGAGACCTGTGTCTTCACCGATACCCTGAAAGATATGTCCCTGGCCAATATCCCGGCCCTAAAGCTCGATCCTGCCTTCATCCGCCGGACCGCCATTGAAAAATTCAGCTGGTCCAGCGTGGTCAATGCCTATGAAGCGATCTATTGACGATTAGACTTCAATACGCCTACTGCGGCGTCAGGACGACCGAATGGTAAGGCGCCAATTGCAATTGGCCTTTAAACACCAGCCCGGAAAGATCCTTGTAAACGCCGTTTAAGTCAACCTGCTTTTCTTTTTCAGTGGAATTGTACTCCAGACGGACTGCGGCAGCAGGCGCTGCCTGAACGGAGTGGGCATCCGTTCCATATTTCGACTGCCAATCACTCAGTGTCCCTTTATCATTCATATTCTGGTTATTCTGCCGGATCACGGTTTTATAAAGGGCGCCGCCGGCAGCCGTTGAATATTGATTATCGTGAATATTCGCAAAGGCGGCTAAATGGCCATCCACTCCGGAAGTTACACCTGAACTGAGTACCAGTACAAATTGCCCGCTCTTCACGGCCACTGCCTTATTGCCCGTAATCTCATTGTTGCGTAACGTCCCCTTGCCCAGGGCATGCCGTAACGCGATCTGCACGTCATTACCATAAAAAGTATTGCCTTTTACCGTTACCTCATGCGCATCCTGCAAAAAAACACCGTTCGTACAATACGCCGCTGTATTATCGCTGACCTCCATCCCGCTGCTGTTTTCATCCAGGTAAATGCCAATGGCGATCGGCATCTGCGTACTGTCAGTGCCCGCCGCAGAGGCAATACCATGCAGAATAATATTTCCCGTTACGATCCCGGCATCCCGCCTGACGGTGGAGTCGATATCTCCCGACCACGTATAGATGCCTCCGCCATCATCTTCCATAAAACAAAAATAATCGACCGTATTGTTCTTGATAATATTGGCATTGGAATGAAAGAAGAAGATACCCGAATAACCCGTTGTATCGATCGTATTGTACTGCACGGTATTGTTCCCGCCATCGAGACGGATACCAATATACGAATTCTCCCCCCTCCCCATTCCCGGAAGAGTACCCGAGTTCCGGATCGTACAGTTCGTCACCCGGCTGCCACCCGACCCCGTCAGATTAATACCATCATCGTTGGAATGATCGATGATGACATGATCGATGGTCAGGTCGGCCGACTGAACGGAATAGATGGCGTCAAGCCCCGAAAAAAAGATCCGGCAGAAACTGATGGTGATATGGGCCGCACCGGACAAAAAAAACCCGTTGTCATTACTCCCCGAAAAATCCAGCCCACTGAATACCAAATACGCCTTGCCGCTGATATTTACCAGCGTGTCGAAACTGGCAGCCATGACCTCCGGCTGTGGAGAACCGGAAAAATACATATTCATCACGTGCGCCCCGGGGTCGTAATACCAATCCCCATCCCGGTTAAGGGTTTTGATGTCATTCTGGATGAAATAGCCGAATTTGTCCGTAGGCGAATAACCGGTCCCTCCCTTATAGCTCAGCGTATTGCCTTGCTGTGAAACGATGATGCTCCGGTCAAGAATAAACCTGTTCTTTCTCATCACCAGATCGGCTCCCGTCCAGTCCGGGCCACCTGACAAATTATCCCCCGTAATAGAAGTGTGAGCAGTATGGCTGACTATTTTCAAATAGCCGTCATGGGGATACCTTCCCATCGGTTGCACCCGGTCATGGATGACGACCATATTGACCCTCGGCCCGCAACCGGGACAGGCAGCCTGCCAAATGCTCCCGCCGATGCTTTTCCACCCTGCCAGCCGTTGGAATCCGCTGATAACAGGATCATCACCCTTCCCATACGCCGCAAATACGATGGGACTCCCGGCAGTACCCGACCGGGTGGCGACTAGCGACCCATAGAATATTTCTCCCCGCTTGAATAAAACCGAATCCCCCGGCCTGAGTTGCGCAAACACCTGGTTTAATTTGCCCAGGCTCCGCCAGGGCGTCAACTGTTGCTGGGCCTCCACAATAGAGTACCCATCATTCCCATTGATGGATGAGAAATAATACGTATTTCCCATTGCAGGAAAAATTCCCGCAAAAACCGGGATGAATATTAATAATATATACCGCATTTTTTTCATTCGAGCCTGCAATTAAATGAATTTTTCACTAAAAGGTTGGCACAGACCAATTTTTTCTATAACTTTACCTGAGAAGAACTCTCTATTCTTCGCTGAAAACTGAAAAATCCGTTCTGACAGAGAAACCTACTGCCTGCCATAACCCGAGATTAACTATTTCAAATTCCGTTCCACTACCTGTTAAAAGCACAGATCACTAATCTCTCGTGAAATTCCTGACTACCGTAAAAGTAGCCCTACAGCTGTTGCTTGCCGTTTACTCTAAAACAACACTACCTCATGAGATTGAGACCCAGAGAAAT
>PMUF01000210.1 GCA_003167015.1 Chitinophagaceae bacterium
CCTATCGCTACCCCCATCTCTTCGATGAACAGATCCAGGTCTTTGCCTTCTATGCCTACGATCAGTCCCGGGTTGGTGCAGAACTGCCCCACGCCCAACGTGATCGATCCGAAGCAAAGTGCCGCCACTTCCTTAGCCGATGCCGTCAGCTTGCCGGGTAACAGGAAGATGGGATTGATGCTGCCCATTTCTGCGAAAACGGGGATCGGTTGCTTGCGTTGGTTGGCCCAGTCGAAAAGCGCCTTGCCGCCACCATAACTGCCGGTAAAACCGACGGCGCGGGTATGGGGATGCGTTACCAGGGCCTTGCCCGTGCCGAAACCTGCCCCATGGACGTGAGCGAATACACCTGCGGGTAACTTTTCCTTCGCGACCGCACGGGCGATAGCCTTCGCTACGATCTCCGACGTCTCCGCATGGGCCGGGTGTGCCTTGACGATCACCGGGCACCCTGCCGCCAGGGCAGAAGCTGTGTCGCCGCCCGCCGTAGAATAGGCAAAAGGAAAATTGCTGGCGCCGAAGACCACTACCGGCCCTATCGGTACCTGCCATTTACGGAGATCGGGATCTCCCTTATCCGGTACGGCAGTATCTATCCTTACTTCCAGCCAGTGGCCTGCCTCGCAGGCATCCGCATAACTGGTCAATTGAAACATAGTCCTGGCCCGTTCGTTGCGCAGACGCGTCTCCGGCAGGTTGGTCTCCCGCATCGCCGTATGTATCAGTTCATCGCCGGCAGCCTCCAGTTCACCTGCTATCCGCCGCATCAGGCTGGCCCGCTGCTGCAGGGTCGTCTGACGGTACATTATGAACGCCTGCCAGGCTGCGTTCATTACGCTATCTATTTCGGCTACCGTTGTGTCCTGAAATTTCATATTATATGTTTAAGCTATCGTACAATCAAATGGTGGGCCGCTGTTATGCCGTTACGGACGTATACTCGGGAAGTGCCGGACGATTGGCCAGCCCCTGGCGGATAACAGCCAGTACCCGTTCGCGTTCACTTCCGATCAGCGTCAGCCGGGGCTCCCGTACATATTCAGAGCCTAACCCTGCCTCGGCTTCGGCCAGCTTGATATATTGCACCAGCTTGGGATGGATATCCAGTTCCAGCAGCGGAAGGAACCACCGGTGAATGTTCAGCGCCTCTTCTATCCGGCCAGCTTTCACCAACCGGTAGATCGCTACCGTCTCCGCCGGGAAAGCGCAGACCAGCCCGCCTACCCAGCCTACAGCCCCCATCAGCAATTCTTCGATGGCGATGGTGTCTACCCCGCAAAGGATCTTGATCCGGTCGCCGAAATGATTAATGAGCCGGGTGACATTGGTCACGTCCCGGGTCGATTCTTTTACTGCCTCGATATTCGGCATCGCGATCAGTTCGTCAAACATATGCAGCGTCACGTCGATCTTATAATCGACCGGGTTATTGTAGATCATGATGGGCAGTTCCGTTGAAGCGGCCACCGTGTTAAAAAAAGTAACGGTTTCCCGGTGATCGCTCTTATAACGCATGGGAGGCAGCAGCATCAACCCCGCGGCGCCCCACTCTTCGGCAAGGGCTGCCTGGTTCACAGCGTCCCGCGTGGATCCTTCGGCGATATTCAATAAAATGGGAACCCGGCCGTCCACCTTTTCTACAGCGAATTTTACCAGCGCTTCTTTTTCCGCCAGGGTCAGCGTACTGGCTTCCCCGAGCGAACCGCCGATAATAGCGCCATTGATGCCTGCCTCCAGCTGGGCCCGCAGGTTTGCGCCAAACAAAGGAAGGTCAAGGGTATCCTGTGGAGTGAACTTGGTTGTGAGGGCCGGAAAAACACCATTCCAGTTAATACTCATGTGATTTGATTTTGGGCAAATTTATTCGTTCGCGGGGCAGCACCCGCCGCGCAGATTAATATTTTCTTCTCAGATTTTAACATCTGCCGCTAAGTTGCCTCCGGCAACACCACAACCTCGCCTTCCAGGTCGTAATCATACGCCTTGGTGATGCGAACATGCACAAAATCCCCGATCGGCAACTTTTCGTCGCTGTGAACGATCACCTCGTTGTCCACTTCGATAGAGTCGAATTCAGTCCTTCCCAGGTAACGCCCGGCCTCTTTTTTGTCGATCAGCACCTTGAATACCCGGCCAATCTTTTCCTGGTTCTTTTCAAAGGAAATCTCCTGCTGCACTTCCATGATCTCCTGTGCCCGTTGCTGCTTGACTTCGGCAGGAATATTGTCCTCCAGGTCATACGCCGACGTACCCTCCTCATGTGAATAGCTAAAGATCCCTACCCGGTCGAAACGGTGCTCCAGCACGAAGTCTTTCAATTCCGCCACATCCTGTTCCGTCTCGCCGGGGAACCCGGCTATCAGGGTCGTACGGAGGCAAATACCCGGCACTTTGTCCCGGATAAGGTGTATCAGGTCCGTCATCTCCTGCCGCGTGATCTGGCGGCGCATCGCTTTCAGCATATTATCGCTGGCATGCTGTAACGGCATGTCAAGGTATTTGCAGATATTGTCCCTCTCCTTTATCACGTCGAGGATCTCGGTGGGAAATTTGGAAGGATAGGCATAATGCAGCCTTATCCATTCCAGTCCTTTTATATCGGCCAGCCGGTGCAGGAGGTCCGGCAACATCCGGCGTTTGTAAAGATCCAGTCCATAATAGGTCAGTTCCTGCGCAATCAGCAGGATTTCCTTTACCCCTTTCCTGACCAGTCCCTCCGCCTCTTTCACCAGCTCCTCCATGGGCCGGCTGACATGGCCGCCCCGCATCAGGGGAATAGCGCAAAAGGCACAGGTGCGGTTACAACCTTCGGCAATCTTCAGGTAGGCATAATGTTTGGGCGTCGCCAGTAGCCGTTCGCCCAGCAATTCCGCTTTGTAGTCTACATCGAATTGCTTCAGCATCAAAGGCAGCTCCAATGTACCGAACCAGGCATCTACCTCGGGGATCTCTTTCTCCAGGTCGTCGCGATAGCGTTGGCTGAGACAGCCGGTGACATAGACCTTTTCCAGCCGCCCTTTTTTCTTCAGCGCTACCTGGTCCAGGATGGTGTTGATGGATTCCTCCTTGGCCTTATCGATAAAACCACAGGTATTGACCACGACGATATTGTGGTCCTTTTTCTCATTCTCATGAACGACGTCAATATCTCCCGCACGAAGCTGACCGCTCAGCACCTCACTGTCAACCATATTCTTGCTGCATCCCAGCGTTATGATGTTGACCTTATCCTTCTTTAATGTTCTTGTCTTCATAAAGGGCACAAAGTTACTTATTTTCCAGGCTGAACAGGCTGTGGACAAATTCGTGTTTGTCGAAGACCAGCAGGTCCTCCATTTTCTCGCCGACCCCGATAAATTTCACGGGGATCCTGAACTGGTTGGCAATCGCCAAAACCACCCCGCCTTTTGCCGTGCCGTCCAGCTTGGTGATCGCCAGGGCGGTGACAGCCGTCGCGGCTGTGAACTGCCGGGCCTGCTCCAGCGCATTCTGGCCCGTTGATCCATCCAGTACCAGCAGCACCTCATGCGGCGCATCCGGCATTATTTTTTTAATGACACGGCTGATCTTGCTCAGTTCTTCCATCAGGTAAGCCTTGTTGTGCAAACGTCCCGCCGTGTCGATGATCACTACATCTGCCCCTCTGGCCACTCCGCTTTGTACGGCGTCGAACGCCACCGCTCCGGGGTCAGACCCCATACCCTGCTTGACGATCGGAACCCCTACCCGATCGCTCCAGATGGTCAGCTGATCGACGGCTGCCGCCCTGAACGTATCGGCGGCGCCCAGCAATACCGATTTTCCCGCCTTCTTGAAGTTGTAGGCCAGTTTGCCGATCGTAGTCGTCTTGCCAACCCCGTTGACACCCACTACCAGGATGACATAGGGCTTATTGCCAGAAGGAGTACTGAAGTCTTTATAGGACTGTTCGGGGGCATCCACCAGCAGCTTCTCAATTTCTTGTTGCAATAAACCGTTTAAATCACTAGTATTCAAATATTTATCTCTGGCCACGCGCTGTTCGATCTCGTGAATGATCTTTACGGTGGTGTCGATGCCTACATCTGCGCTGACGAGGGCATCTTCGAGATGATCGAGCACTTCTTCGTCGACGGTGGACTTGCCGGCGATCGCTTTGGTTAGTCGCGACAGGAATCCTTCTTTCGTCTTTTGGAGACCCTGGTCCAGGCTTTCCTTTTCCTTTTTCCCGAAAAGTTTATCAAAAAGTCCCATACATGGTATAATTGAAAAAAGCGGACCCTTCAGTCCGCTTTTAAGTTATCTTACTTAACCCTATAACTACTTTTGAGCCAAATACTCCTTGATCTTATCCTTGTGCACGATGGACTCCTTGAAGGTGTAAGCGCCCGTCTTGGGGCTGCGTACGGCCTTGATCACTTTGGTCCAGTTCTTAGCTTCGGCCGCAGCCTTGGCATCTTTGGTCTTGATAGCGGTTTTTGCAGCTTTTGCCATGATTACTTAATTTCTTTATGAACAGTTACTTTCTTCAGAATGGGATTGTACTTTTTCAGCTCCAGGCGCTCCGGAGTGTTCTTCTTGTTTTTAGTCGTAATATAACGACTGGTTCCCGGTAGCCCGCTGGTTTTATGCTCGGTGCATTCCATGATTACCTGAACCCTGCTGCCTTTCTTTGCCATAATTTGGACCTTTAATCTTTAAGATACATCTTTTACTTTATTAGATCTTCTCTCCTCTCGCCCTCAAGTCTTTTACAACGCTGAAGAGACCATTTTTGTTAATCGTGCGGAGACCTTCAGAGGAAACCTTCAGGGTAATCCACTTGTCTTCCTCAGCCAGGAAAAACCGCTTGGTCTGCAGATTAGGGAGGAACCTGCGCTTAGTCTTTATATTTGAATGCGATACGCTGTTTCCGGAAACCGGAACCTTACCCGTAATCTGACATACTCTAGCCATGACACAAAATTTAGGAGTGCAAAAGTCGTAAAATATTGGCAATCTGCAAAAAGAAATTGCCGTTTTTTCAACTTCTTTCCCACAGTGTGGATAACCTACTGCCGCGGACCGGCAGCCGGCAGCGTGAAGGCCATGAGATAATCCCCCTGTTTGGTCCTCAATTTCCCATGACCACCGGCGGCAATGACGACATACTGACGGCCGTCGAGGACATAGCTCATGGGTGTCGCCTGCGCACTGGCCGGGAGAGCATATTCCCACAACACCTTCCCCGTCCTGCTGTCAAAAGCCCTTAAATGCCCGTCCATGCTGGCCGCCACAAAGATAAGGTGACCACCGGTAACGATCGCTCCGCCAAAGTTCAGGGATCCCCATTGCCGGGATTCCGGGTATTTTGCCGGGTCCATCATATAGCCCAGCGGCACTTCCCATTTTTTTGCACCCGAATGCAGGTCGATGGCCACCAGGGTCCCCCACGGCGGTTTTGTCTGCAGGGACGTGACGACACCCTGGTCGTTTCTTTCGACCAGGTAATCCCGCTTCATAACATAGGGCGTCCCACGTTGCCAGCCGATATCCCCCCGCAGATTTTCCGGATTCTCTTTTCGCAGACTGTCTACCTGCTCCCGCGGCATCATCCGGATCACCGCAGCAAGCCGGTTGACATTGGTATATAACATCCCGCTGCCCGGATCATAACACATCCCGCCCCAGTGGATGCCTCCTATATTACCCGGCGCCATGATAGTCCCCTGTAAACCGGGTGGTGTGAACGGCCCTTCGTAACGAAGTGTTGCGATCCGGCTTTTTGCCTCGGCCAGATCTTCCGGGGTCGGCCCCCAGGCATCTGCAACGGTCACTGACTGAAGACCAAGCGGCGCCGGCTTTACAGGAAAAAGCTGGGTAGGCCATGCCTCCTCGCCCGGCAGCGTCGATGCCGCCACGGGACGCTCCTCCACAGGCAATAAGGGTTTGCCGGTCTCCCGGTCAAGGACATAGATAAAGCCCATTTTGGTGCCGATCACTACCGCGGGTATGGTGCGGGAGCCGACGGGAAAATCGATCAGCACGGGCTGGGCGGCAATGTCGAAGTCCCAGAGATCGTGGTGCACGACCTGGAAGCTCCAGACCCGCTGGCCGGTCGAGGCACGCAGCGCCACGAGGGAGTTGGCATAGAGATTGGCCCCCCGCCGCTCGCCGCCATAATAGTCCGGACTCGGGCAGCTGGTAGGAATAAAGACCAGGTCGCGGGCCGGGTCGGTGCTGAGGATGGACCAGGCATTGGCAGCCCCGGTCTGATGGGCCTTTGGGCCGATCCAGGTCGCATAGGCGCTGTCGGCAGGATCCCGCGGGATAGGGTCCCAGGCCCAGATCAGCTGTCCCGTATGCACGCTGTAGGCCCGGACGACACCCGGCGCCTCATCGAACCGCTGGTTGTCCCCAATGGCGGAACCGACGATCACGAGGTCGCCGATCACGGCAGGCGGCGACGTTTCCTGAATATCTTTTCCCAGCCCGGTGCGGAGATTGATGGTACCGTTATCGCCAAAGGCGGTGAGCGGGTGGCCGCTACGTGCATCGAGAGCGATCAGCCGGCCGTCGATGGTACCGATAAAAAGGCGGAGACTATCGCCCCCGGCGTATTCCTGTCCTGCCCGACCACTGGGCTGTCGCTTCTGATATCGACCGTTCCCTCGAACGGTCTCTCCTGCAGGCCAAGCGGCTACGCCGCGGGAGCTGAATTCCGAATAATCCCCGTTCAGGTCGACTTTGGGGTCATAGACCCAATGTTGCTGCCCGGTCGCTGCGTCGACGGCGATCACCCGGTCGCTGGGGGTGCTGAAGTACAGGCTGCGGCCAATCAGTATGGGGGTGGTTTCAAAGCAGGCCTTTTCGAGGGCGTTTGTCCCGGCATAGGTCTCCAGCTCGCCCGTACGATAGGTCCAGGCCACAGTCAGCCGCCCGACATTGTGGTCATTGATTTGCCGCACAGCGGTGTAGCGTTTACCACCGGCATCCTGGCCATAGCAGGACCAGCTGCCTGCGGGTGATGGCGCGGGATGGGAGGCGGGGGACTGCGCGGGGAGGTCGATGCAGCACACCAGCAATAGTCCGGCAAACAGACCTGTTAAGTTATATTTCATGACGTTTATTTTGTTCAAACTTAACCGGTCTGCATGGCCTGGCATATTTTTGTTGACCAATGGCATGGTAATGGTGACTAATAGCAGCACTGACCACCACCCGGCGAAAAGGCTACTGCAGTTTATTAATAATTACTTAATTTACCAATCCCTTTTGCCGCTCTACTTTGTGCAAAATGGGCAACAATGACAGAACCAATGAGAAGAAAAACGATACCGCGCGATATCAGCTGGCTTTCTTTCAACGGACGGGTTTTGCAGGAAGCAGCAGACCCTACGGTTCCCCTGCGGGAAAGAATACGATTCCTGGGCATCTTTTCCAATAATATGGACGAGTTCTTCCGCGTAAGGGTCGCTACCCTGAAAAGGATGAGCGAATTCAGCGGCAATAAGTCGAAGGCCAATATGCACATCGAAGCTTCGCCCGGCAAGATACTCAACGATATCCAGGACATCGTGCTCGAACAGGGGGATACTTTCGACGCGATCTGGGGCGATATCCGGAGAGAAATGGAAAAAGAAAAGATCTTCCTCGTCTCGGAGACTGAGCTGGATGCCAACCAGCAGCAATTCATCCAGACCTACTTCGAAGAGGAAGTCCGCAGCAATACGATACCTTTAATGATCGAAAGCATTCCTGCCTTTCCCTATATCCGGGATAAATCCATTTACCTCGGTGTCGTGCTGTCCCGCAAGGATAACAGCATGAAAAGAAAATATGCGCTGATCGAAATTCCCAGCCGCGTCCTCGGCCGGTTTGTTCAGCTGCCGTCGCCGGTCCTGGACGAACATCATATCATCCTGCTGGAAGACATTATCCGTTATAACCTCAGAAATATCTTCGCCTATTTCGGTTATGACACCTATGAGTCCTGGGTATTCAAGGTCACCCGCGACGCGGAGATCGACATCGATAACGATGTCAGCACCACCCTGATCCAAAAGATCGAAAAGGGATTGAAGAACCGGCGCAAAGGCAAGCCGGTACGTTTCGTCTATGACAAGGAAATGGACAAAGGCCTGCTGGAATACATCACCAAACGGCTCAACCTGTCGAAGAAGAGCGGCAACCTCATCCCCGGCGGCCGCATCCATAACTTTCGTCACTTCATGGATTTCCCGGACGTATTCCCCCGGAAAGGGCAACGGAAAAAACCGTTCACCCATCCCCTGCTGGTCAAAACGCCCCGGGTCACCGATGTGGTGCTGGAACAGGATGTGATGCTGCATTATCCTTACCATTCCTTCAACCCGGTCATCGATATGCTGCGGGAAGCCGCCATCGACCCCAATGTAACCACCATCAAGATCACCTGCTATCGCCTGGCCAGCAATTCCAAGATCATTAACGCGCTGATCAATGCCGTCCGCAATGGCAAACATGTCACGGTGATGCTGGAGCTGAGGGCCAGGTTCGATGAAGAAGCCAACCTGGAATGGAAGGAGCGGCTGGAAGATGAAGGGGTCAAAGTACTGATCGGCATTCCCAATGTGAAAGTGCATGCCAAGATCTGCCTGATCAAAAAAAGGATCAACAATTTCACTATCCATTATGGCTTCGTCAGCACCGGCAACATCAACGAAAAGACGGCCCGCATATATGGCGACCATTGCCTGCTGACCTCCGACAGGCATATTATGGCAGACGTCAACAGGATCTTCAATTACCTGGAGAAGTGGAAGGAAGGCACCGCTCCCCTTAAAGCCTGCAAGACCCTCATCCCCTGCCCCACCAACCTGCGCCGTGAACTGGTCAAAATGGTTGTCCGTGAGACCCGCCTGGCACGCGAAAAAAAGCCTGCCGCCATCACGCTGAAGATGAATTCCATCTCCGACGAAGAACTGATCGAAAAACTCTATGAGGCAGCCAGGGCCGGCGTCCGGATCCAGCTGATCGTGCGCGGTATCTACTGTCTTTTCTCGGAGAACAGTAAGTTCATTATCCCGATCAAAGCCATCAGTATCATCGACGAATACCTCGAACATGCCAGGGTATTTATCTTCCACAATGGCGGGAAAGAAAAAACCTACATATCTTCGGCCGACTGGATGGTGCGCAACCTGGATCATCGTGTGGAAGCCACATGCCCTGTTCTGGATGAAACCATCACGCAGGAATTGAAAGATATCCTTGACATTCAGCTGGCAGACAATGTGAAGGCACGCTGGCTGGACAACGATTTGGAGAACAAGTATAAGCGAGACTCGGAAGAAAAGGTAAGATCCCAGATCGAGATCTATAATTATCTGCACCAGAAAGCCTTCGGATCCAATGAGTCTAATGATCGTGGGGAGCCTGCACATACCACGGCGACTGTAGCGGAAGTGTAAGAATGCAGCTGAAACCCAAACATGAAAATGCGACTGGCAGCAATCGATATCGGCAGTAATGCAGCAAGACTGCTGATTTCCGATGTCACCATCAATGATGGCAAGGCGGAATTCAACAAGATCAACCTGGTGAGAGTCCCGCTGAGGCTGGGGTTCGATGTATTCGAAAAAAGGGAGATCTCCCCGGAAAAGACCACGATGATCCTCCATACCGTCAGGGCCTACCGGCATCTCTGCCAGGCCTATGGGGTCGACTATATCAAGGCGGCCGCGACCTCGGCCATGCGCGACGCCTCTAATGCCGGCGCCATTATCGACCAGGTGAAAGAGGAGACTGGCATTCTCATCGAAGTCATCAGCGGCGGCAGCGAAGCCAAACTGATCTACGAGAACCACATTGCGGAAAACCTGGATAAGGAACACGCCTACCTCTATATCGATGTGGGCGGGGGCAGCACCGAACTGACGTTCTTTGCGGGCAACAAGCTGGTATTTTCCTCCTCGTTCAATATCGGCACTATCCGCCTGATCAAAAACCAGGTGACGGTCGATCAATGGGACGGCATGAAGGAATATATCAAGCGGGAAACCAGGAACTATCTCAACAATATCATCGCCATCGGCTCCGGCGGCAATTAT
>PMUF01000481.1 GCA_003167015.1 Chitinophagaceae bacterium
ATTATGCCGAATTCTGTGGTGATAATTCCGAAAACACCCAGGGCGAGAATATAAATAATGCTTTTGGGGTATGTTGTTGGTTTCATTTTATTGCTCCTTTTATTTAGAGGCGCAAAGTTCGGTCGAAGAATTGGAACATCCCTTGTCTTGATTGGTCATTTATTTGTATAAATCGGTCAACAAATGAAACGTCAGCCGGGGGCCAACGGGGAAACGTCAACGGGGAAGGGTCAACGGGGGATGCGAGTGTGGGGGCGAGGAATGCGAGTTATTTCTGAAGTCGGTGGGATTCACCCCCGTTTGCTTTTTGAAGAATTTATTGAGGTGGCTTTCGTCAGCAAAGCCTAATTCTTCGACAATTTCGGACATTCGCATGTTGCTGTATAAAAGTCTGTTCTCGACCAGCCTGGTCTTGTACTTAGCAATATAATCCTGCATGGTTTTTCCCGTCTGTCTTTTGAAATAGCGGCTGATGTAACTGAGGGAGATGCCGAATTCGCCGCTGATATGCTGAGCTTTGAGGAGATGGGGATGATAAATATTAGCCTGGATATACTGGATGATGTCCAGGGTTTTTTCTTCCTTGTCCTCATTAAACTGTTCGGGCAGGTTCATTTCAATATTGCGGCCTACGAGAACGATCATAGCGTTGATGAGCGCAAGGGTCAGTTTGTCCCAGCAGTTATCCCGGTTGATGTGGGCGCGGATAATGGCATCGACCATTGCCTTGGCCAGAGGTTTGTCGGATTCGTTCTTCAGGATCGAGCCGGCCAACTGTTTAGCATTATAAAGCAGGTATTCGAGGCGCTGCAGGTTGTCCTTGACAATGCCATTGGACTTTAGGTAGATGTCGTTGAAGCGAAGGAAGAAAAATTCAGTAGCGGTCTCGATGCTAAAATCGTGCAAATCCTGCGGGGTCAGCAGAAACATGTCGCCGGCGCGATAGACGATGCGGTTGTCGTTAACGCAATGTTTGCCTGTGCCGGAAAGGACGAAGACCAACTCGAAAAAGGCGTTCTGTCTCGCTTTTTTGGCTGGATATTCATTCATCGTTTCGACGGAAACAGAGTATGGTTCATACAATTGTTCCTTCGCCATGCCCACAAAATTATAATAAATGAATGAATTATACAATTAACCTACAAAATGGTGCTGCAATTGGCCGCTAAAACATTAGTATCTTTAAAGCTATCCTTTCGTTGGTTCTTGTGTGCGTTGGTTCTTGCGTGCCTCCGTAAATGCCGGAGTTCCCGAACCGATCTCCTGAATTACCGGAGGGGCGGCTGACCGGAACCAGCGAAGATGGACGGCGCCGTTCTTTCAAGTTGCTGTCTTACAGAGTGTTATGCCGGATTACGTCTGCTCAGGGTCATTTGGGTTATTCTGGCATGAGTCATGAAGGCTTTACGGCAATCCAAACTTGCGTCAACATACGTATCATGGCAAGGTTCATATTACTATACCTAATGGTCTGCTGGGCCATCGCAACACGGGCGCAAGGGAAGGTTCCTATTGCGGAGGAATTGCTTGTCCGTTATCAAAACAGCCGTTCGGACAGCAACAAAGTTCGTCTCCTGCTCCAACTGGACAGTCTCTACCTGTACAATACTCCCGAAAGCAAACCTGTCCTGGATAGCGCTGTTCTTATGGCGGAGCAGGCCATGAAAATGAGTCAATCGCTTGGGTTCGCGGGGGGGTACCAGGATGCCGAATTTCTGGCTGCCAATTCCTTGTTGGAAAAGAATGAGATTTCCGCGGCATTGTCTATTGTTAACAGGGCTGCCGGCGCCTTCAGGGTTCACCTTCTTATCCTGGCGGGAGAGCACTATCTTTTCAAGTCGGTCCCGCAGAATTTGGACAGCACCTATTTGTTTGCCACGCGGGCTGTAAATCTTAGCGATTCCCTGCATTCTGCCGACTGCTTGGATGCGAGCCTATCTCTCATGGGTAAGGATTATTTTGCCATGGGAGATTTTACCCGGGGGAAGGATTGCTATTTACAAATTATCCGGGGCTGTCAGGCGTCAGGCAATAAGAATAAAGAAGCGTTCTGGTGGTCGGAGTTGGAGGTCTATATACCGGATACAGACAGCACTTACGCCGAGGAGATCCTTTATCTGGAAAAGGCGCTTTCACTCTACCGGCAGACCGGTGATGAAAAGGATGAGCCGGACGTCCTGGAAGATTTGGCCTATATCCAGGAGGTCCATAACGACCTTAGCCAGGCAGAGGACAATCTGCTCGAAGCCATTAACATCCGGCAAACTTTGGACAGTACAAAGTTGTTCCGGGATTATTATTCTCTCACCAAGATAAACCTTGCCGGCGGCAATTATCAGAAAACCCTCTATTATGCGCTGGCCGCTCTGCGGAATATACAGGCAGCGGGCGACAAAAATGAGGCGGGAGTGATCTATTATGAACTGGGAGACGCTTATGGCGCCTTGGGTGATATAGAACAAAGCATCCGATGGTATAACATTGCACTAGAGAAGATGGTTGCCTTCCGGCGTCAGTATATCTTCCCCATCTGCGGCAGGATAGTTCATGCCCTGCTGCAAAAAGACAGTATGGATGAAGCGTTGTCCTTTTTGGAAAACTTTATTCGTCTTCATCCGCCCCTGAATCCGGCCGATAGGGAGTTGGTGGCGCAATCCAGAGGAGATTGCTACAAAGCCCTTGGAAAATTCAGCCTGGCTGAGGCAAATTATCTGAAGATGATCGACTGCGATAAACAGGAGCAAGCCCACTTCAATAACGAAATAGAAGGGCGTGAGATGGAACGAATGATCGTCGGGTCGGAAGCGTACTATACCATCGGGAGTTTTTATGTGGAGAGGGGGAAGTTCACCTCAGCCAAACCCTATTTGCAAAAGGCTTTGACGACGACTTCATTTGCACCCACTTTATCGCGGCAGCGTGACATTCACTGGATGCTGGGCAGGGTGGATTCGGCTGCCGGGGATTATCGTTCTGCGATGTATCATTTTGAGAAGCGGAGGATTCTGAACGATTCTCTTTTCAATGTAGCCAAGAGTAACCAGATCGAAGAGCTCAAGATCAGGTATGAGACGGAGGAAAAGGATAGCGATATCTCGCACAAGGATCAGGTGATAAAAATAATGACCGGAAAGGCTGAGTTGCAGCAGGCGGCGTTGAAAGAAGAAAGGATCGCGAGAAATGCTGTTTTACTAGCCTCGATCCTGATGGCCTGCCTGCTTGCGCTGGGTTATAACCGGTACCGGCTGAAGCAACGCAATAATAAAAAGCTGCAGTTGCAGCAACAGGAGATCAACGAAGCCAATAATTCTTTGCGGAGCCTGTTATCCGAGAAGGATGGGCTGATCGAAGAAAAGGAATGGCTCCTGAAAGAGGTTCACCACCGGGTGAAGAACAATCTGCAGATCATGATCAGCCTGCTGAACACCCAATCCAAATTCCTGGATAGCGAGGAGGCCATTGCGGCTATCCGGGAAAGCAGACATCGGATGCAGGCGATGTCATTGGTCCATCAAAAGTTATACCAGTCGGAAAATTCCGCTTTAGTGAAGATGCAAACGTATGTACAGGAGCTGGTATCTTACCTGGAGGTCAGTTTCAAACCGTCGCAGCCTATTCATTTTGACATCCGGGTCGAAGCGATAGAGCTGGATATTTCCCAGGCTATTCCTGTCGGGCTGATTCTGAACGAAGCCATTACCAATGCGATTAAGTATGCCTATCCGGGGACTGCAGGCGGGATTATTTCCGTTTTCATGAAAAGGGGGAAAGACGACGATATAGAAATCGATATTAAAGACAACGGAAAGGGATTGCCGGACAATTTTGATGCCAGGAGCAGCAATACCATGGGTATGCGGCTGATGAGAGGGCTGGTGAGGCAGATCGAGGCACGGATGACCCTTATAAATGAGAATGGGCTTACCATAAATATCGTATTATGAAGGAAAGTATATTAATTGTCGAAGATGAATTTATCACTGCAGACGACCTGCAGCTTACGCTGGAAGGGGCGGGATACCGGGTGACCGGCATTGCCGTATCCGTGCAGGAAGCCAGGGAAATGATCCGCAGGGATAAGCCGGGCATAGTCTTGCTGGACATTCATCTGAAAGGAAAACTCAGCGGCATCGTCCTGGGAAAAGAGCTGAAAGAAGAAAGTATCCCATTCGTATACCTGTCAGCCAATTCCAATGAGGAAGTATTGGAGGCTGCGAAGCTTACGGAGCCTTATGGTTTTCTCATCAAACCCTATCGCGAGAAAGACCTCCTTATTGCATTGGATATTGCGCGTTACCGTCACGAGCAAAGCCTTCAGTCGAAATGGGTTAGGGAAGAGACGCTAAAGAAGCATCTTTCTGACGTTCTCCACGCCCCGGCATCTCTGGAAGGGAAATTGCTTGATATGGCCAGGGTATTACAGTCTTATATTCCCTTTGATTACCTGAGCCTGCGCTTTAATAGTCCCTATGACAAGCGATTTGTCGCCACCGGCTTTCTCAGGATAGGCTTCGATGAATACCAGGAAGCCGGAATTAAAGAAATAGCCGTCATGTCCGGGGTAAAACAGGAGGAGATCAAGCGTCTTCTGGCCGCTACGCTGCCGGATAAGACACCGGGGTATTACAATGGGTCCGCATTCCGGGAGTTATTCCCATCGCAGCCGGTAAAGGGTTTTCTGGCCAAAACGTTCCAGCTGACTTCCTACCTTGTGATGCCGTTGTTATCAGGCGACGGGTTTATCTTTAACCTTTATTTTTACAGCAGGAAACCGGACGCGTACAACGACGAACATCTCAGTTTGATCTCGCGGTTGCAGCGGCCTTTAACGGGTATTATCGACAGCATTGCTTCTATGGATAAGGAGAATGCACTATCGGCGCCCTGGGATGTATCGCGGATGACAAACCCCAAAGACAACAGGACGCCAGCCATGTTCGACGGGATAGTAGGCAATAGCCCTCAACTGCTGAATGTCTTTGACCAGATCGCCCAGGTGGCGCCGCTGGACACATCCGTCCTGATTTTAGGCGAGAGCGGTACGGGAAAAGAATCCATTGCCGACTCGATTCACCATCTCTCCCCGCGAAAAGACAAGCCGTTTATTAAGATAAACTGTGCGGCGCTGCCGCCTTCCCTCATCGAGTCAGAGTTGTTTGGGCATGAAAAGGGAGCATTTACCGGGGCAATAGACAAAAGGATCGGCAAATTCGAGCTTGCCGATGGAGGAACTATCTTTTTGGATGAAATAGGAGAGATGCCGATAGAACTGCAGCCCAAATTATTACGGGTACTCCAGCAAAGGGAAATCGAGCGTGTCGGCGGTAAACAGCCGGTGAAGATCAATGTCCGGGTGATCACAGCGACTAACCGGAACCTGGAAAAAGAAGTCTCGGAGGACCGGTTCAGGCTGGATCTTTATTACAGGCTGAATGTTTTCCCGATCCAATTGCCGCCTCTCAGGGAACGCACGGGAGATATCGTCCCGCTGGCTGTCTATTTTGCCGAACGGATCTGCCGGCAGATCAACAAGCCGTTCCATGGCATCAGCGCAACGATGCTGTCTGAATTGGAAAGGTACGAGTGGCCGGGAAATATCCGGGAATTAGAGAATGTCATAGAGCAGTCCGTCATTCTTAGTGATGGCAGCTCCGGGCTGACCCTGAAGAGAACATTGCGAAATACGTTAAGCAAGTTACCGGCTCAGGCGGAGAATCCCGACAGTCTATTGCCGATCAGACCCCTGGACGATTTTAAGAGTCAGCAACTGCAAAGGGAGAAGGAATATATCTGTTCAGTCCTGAAACGGACCAATGGCAGAATCCGCGGAAAGGGCGGGGCGGCCGAATTGCTGAATGAAAAGCCTACCACGCTGGAAACGCGTATGGCGAAGTTGGGCATCAATAAAAGAGATTTTTCCTAGATCACTCCGGTATTACCGGAGATCTTTCGATAATCACGGAATTTCCGGAGTCAGCAGCGGATATCCTTTCGCACTATGTGCTCTGCTACAGTCAGTAGTGAATTTGGCTTACTTGTTGAATCCGCCTTCACTGCTATTCCAATTTTCACTTAACTCTTTTTTTATGAATAATGCAGTCAACCATATGCTGGTCGGAAGAACGGTATTACGGGATGTTGTCAGTACGATTGAATCATGTACAACCTCAGCCTCCGGACATGGATATCGATTCACCGACGATCACTTTTTGTTAATCGTCGAGCGCGGATGCTTCGGATTGGCTTTTGACGGGAAGGTATATTTCATAAAATATGGCGAAATGGTCCTGGTCTCCAGAGGAGTCTATATAGAATACTGGAATGCTACCTCTCAATCTCATCAACCGCTTGAATACAAGGCCTTTCATCTGAAAGAAAACATACTCAGAGAATTCAGCATTCTATCAAAGATGGAATTTAACACCCATGATATATTGCCTGCCGTTACTGTAGAGGAGATCAATGAATATTTGGTGAAATATCTCGGTTCCCTGGAAATTTACTTCAATGAGAGAAGGGACATTGGCAGTGGCCTCGTTAAACTAAAGTTGTTGGAGTTGCTGTTCAATCTCTGCCATAAAAACAAAAATGTCGTCGGTATTTTATTAAGTTAAATATTAAATATATGCAGCTAAAGAGGTTTTACCGCCGGTGGCCGGTCATTTTGCCGGCCCTGTCCTTCGCAATATTAGGGGTAAGTACTTTTTGTTCAGGTAACGGCATCTTATTATTTTTAGGCTTTACGTTGATGGGAAGTGTCTTTTCGGCCGTGCATCACGCCGAAGTCATTTCTCTGCGTATCGGAGAACCGTTTTCGACGTTGGTACTCGCGCTGGCTATCACTATCATTGAAGTGGCGCTGATCGTCTCGGTCATGCTTACAGATAGTGGAGGCGAGCCCACTCTGGCCAGGGATACCGTTTTTGCCGAGATCATGATCATCCTGAACGGCATGATTGGCGTTTCGACGCTTATCGGCGGACTGAAATATAGAGAGCAGGTGTTCGGCCTTCAAGGTGTTAGTTCTGTTTTGACGCTCCTGCTTGCCATGTCTGTGCTGACGCTGATCCTTCCAAATTATACCGAAACGGTTCCGGGACCGATATACAGTAAAAGCCAACTGATCCTGGTAGCTATTATCACGCTGTTTCTTTATGCTAATTTTATCGTTTTCCAGAATATAAAACATCGTGCTTATTTTCTGTCCGACAAACATGAAACCGTTCCTGTTTCAAAACCCGGTAAACTTGCTGCTGCAGTAAGTATGGTCTTGCTGCTTATCAGTTTGACTGCTGTCATCCTTATCGCCAAGAAATTATCCCCTTCTCTCGAACACATGGTGGAAACTGCGGGCGCCCCTAAATCCCTCGTCGGTGTGATCATCGCTTGTATCGTGCTGCTACCGGAGGCGTTTTCGGCTATTCGGGCCACCAGCAGGAATGACCTGCAGAAGAGCCTTAATTTTTCCTTGGGTTCAGCTTTAGCCAGCATTGGATTGACGATACCGGCGGTTGCCATTGTCTCCATTTACAAAGGCATACCGCTAATACTGGGAATAGATATAAAGTCCACTGTATTGTATATACTTACGTTTTTCGTGATTGCCTTGTCTTTGAGGACGGGTAAAACAACGGGGGTCGAAGGGGTGGTGTTGCTGGTTATACTTGCCACATATCTTTTTACAATAATTATTCCTTAACGGGAGGAAGAGTTTTTCAGTACCGTTTCTGATTTTATCGAGCGCTATTAAATGTGGACCCTTAACCCAAAGAACAGGAAGGATCGCGGAGTTGACATCAATTAAGGAGGAAGTTTGTATCTTGCCGCTAAATAAACACCCCCCAGGTCTTGAGCGATATGCCTGCTTATAATGAACCCGAACTACTGCAGTTGGCATCCCAAGGTGACGAAAGGGCTTTTCAATTGATTTTCAATGAATACTGGCCAAAGATATATGGCACGGCCCTGCGCCTGACCCGGTCGCCGGAGCCCGCCAGGGACCTGGCCCAGGATGTTTTCCTCAAATTATGGGACAACCGGCACAAGCTCAAAGATGTTCAAAGGGTCGATGCCTATATTTATATCCTTTCCCGGAACCTGATCATGGACTTCCTGCGGAAAAGAGTATTTAATGACCACAATATGGATTATCTACTGGAATATTCCAGATGCGACGCGCTTTCTGCGCATGAAAATTTGGAGTTCAAGGAAATGGAGACCTTCCTTCATGAGGAGATCGACAAGCTCCCCGGCAAGGTGAAGGACGTGCTGCGATTAAAATACCTCGAAGGGCTTTCCCACCAGGAGATCGCCCAAAGACTGAATATTTCAGTCGTCTCCTCAAAGACTTATGTGGTCCGGGGCCTGCAGGAGATCAGGGCTCGTTTTTTCTCCTTGTCCAAGAATCTCCTTGTCTTCCTGGTGCTATTCTTCCGCTTTTGAAAGGATCTTTTTATTTTTTTTGCGGTTTTCTGTCTTCCTTTTTCCGCATTTCCCGTCTTTAGATGCTATGATGGCAACCTTCCGTGAATTGTTCGAAAAATATATGGGTGAAAACGCCTCGGCCGAAGAGCTCATTCAATTGCAGCAATATATTCAGGACGAGAAGAACGACGCACTCCTGAACGAGTTGCTGGCGGAAGCCTTTACGGATGGAGCCGTGCCCATGGCGGGGGATTATTCACTGGAGGAGGTATTTCGGCAGTTGAAGGAGAGGGCCGCGGATCCGGACCGGGCTAAGGAAGGAGCCCCCCGCGTTGTCCGGCTTCGCCGCTGGAGGCGGCTGAAGTACGCAGCTGCCATTATCCTGTTGGTGGGCACGGGGGCTACTGTTGATTATGTCGTTCATCGATATAAGAAAGAAGAGCAGCCCCGGCCATCCCTGGCAGTCCATCGGGATGCCGATATCGGACCCGGAAAGGACCAGGCTGTTCTTACCCTGGCCGACGGAAAGAAAGTCATTTTGGACAGTACGGTCAAAGGGTCCATTACCAACCAGGGCGGAACGGCGGTCAGCAATGTAAACGGCCGGATTTGTTATCAGCCGGCCGGCGGGGCACAGGAAATAGTGTACAATACGATGACCACCGCAAGGGGAAACCAATACCAGATGCTGCTGCCCGACGGCACCAGGGTGTGGCTCAATGCGGCATCCTCCCTCCGCTTTCCGACCGCGTTCTCTGGCCCCGTGAGGAAGGTGGAGTTGACGGGGGAAGGATATTTCGCAGTGGCCAGGGATGCCCGCCATCCCTTTATTGTCTCTTTGCATCATTCAGAGGTTAAGGTGCTGGGCACGGAGTTCAATATCATGGCCTACAGCGATGGGCCAGCCACGCAGACCACGCTGGTAGAGGGCCGCGTCGCCATCCGCAGCGGCACGCAGGAAATGACGATCGAACCGGGCAAGATGGCGACGGTGGATACCAGCGACGGCAGGATCGACCTTCAGGAGGCGGACGTCGATGAGGTCACCGCCTGGAGGTACGGGCAATTATCTTTTAATCATGTCGACCTCAGGACGATCATGCGGCAGATCAGCCGATGGTACAATGTGGATGTTCACTATGAGGGAAAGATCCCCGACAAGCGCTTCGGGGGAGTAGTCGACCGGAACGTAAACTTATCCATTATACTTGATTTCCTTCAAAAAAATGGCGTGCATAGTCGAAGAGAAGGGGACCAAATCACGATATTACCCTGATCCTATTTGTTCAGATTGCTATATTTATTTTTCATTCAAAACTAACTGCTATGAACATCTTCCAAACGGATCCGTAAGATCCGGGTAGCGTGCAGGGGAGACCTATAAAAAAACCGGAAATGTATGGTACACACTTCCGGCGAGTATTTGGGCCTACCCAATAAAACCCCCGTTCGATCAAAAACAAAGATTCCAAGTAAACCCAAACATGACAAATGTATGGAACTATCCTTTCTTTGCAAAGGCCCGGCTGTAAATAGGCCTTTGCCCTCCATCCTCTCAAAAGCATTCCTTATTATGAGAATGACTTCTGTGATAATTCTTGCAGCTAGCCTACAACTGAGCGCAAACAGCTATTCGCAGAGGGTTAGCATTAAATCCCGCAACATTTCCGTGGATAAGCTGTTCCGTCTGATGAACAGGCAAACCGGCTATTCCTTTTTCTGGGATGATCAGGTCCTGGCCAGCATCGGGCATGTCACGATCGATGTGAGAAACATGCCCCTGCCGCAGGCTCTGGACCTTTGCCTGTCGGGCACCCCGCTGACCTATTCGATAGTCGAACAAGGGAAGGCCGTCTTTATCAGTAAAAAATCATTGTCCCCGCCCGGAACCGATTCCTCGCGGGTCGCCGCCGATGAAACCATTCACGGTGAGATCAGGGACAGCACCGGCGCGCCGCTGGAGGGCGTCTCCGTCTCCCTGAAGAGCGTCGGTTTTTCCAGGGGAACGGCCACGGACAAAAAAGGACAATTCAGCTTTCCGGGCGTCCCGGATGGGTCCTATACGCTCGAAGTGACCTCGGTCGGATATTCGAAATACGAAAAGCGGATCCTGGTCAACGGATCCAGTTCCGCTTTGACAATTACCCTGTACCCGGTATTGTCTTCACTGGACGAGCAGGTGGTCATCGGGTACGGGACTACGAAGAGAAGGGAACTGACTGCCGCGGTGACCACGGTGGACATGGATAAGGTGTCCGAGATCGCCTCTCCTTCCATCAACGACGAAATGGGCGGGCGCATGCCCGGCGTATTCGTGGCCCTCAATGGAGCAGGGCCCAATTCACAGCCCGGCGGTCCCGGCGCCCAGGCTTCGATCTATGTACGTGGCGGCAACGGCGGAAATAATCCCCCGCTGTTTGTCATTGACGGCTTTATCCGGACCCAAACCGACTACCTGAATATCAACCCCAACGATGTAGAAAGCTTCGTAGTGCTGAAGGACGCGGAGGCCACGGCCATCTATGGTTCCCAGGGGGCCAACGGGGTCATCCTGGTGACCACCAAAAAGGGAATGTATAAGGGGAAGACCTCCTTTAATTACACGTTCAACCAGATATGGACCCAGCCGACGATCACCCCCAAGACCGTGAGCTCTTACCAGCAGGCACTGGCCATCAATCAGGCCTATCAGAACCAGGGGCTCACGCCCCCTTATGCAGACAGCGTGCTGCAATATTATCAGAACCAGTCCGAGCCTTATGTATATCCCAATACCAACTGGCAGGGGCTGGTGCTGAAAAAATTCGCCGAGGAAGACAGGCATGATTTCTCCATATCCGCAGGCAATGACAACCTGCGATACTATGGCGCCTTGTCCTATTACTACCAGGGGAGCCTGCTCAAAGAGGGCAGCAGCAACGCCAACAACAAGCGCGTCACCTACCGGCTGAACGTCGAAAATAACCTGAAGCAGCTGGGGCTGAAGATCACCGCCGGCCTGGACGGGTACGTCAATACCAATGTACAGCCGAATTCCGTGGACGGGGGATATTACGGCATCTATTCCCATGCGGTGGATCTCGGTCCGATGCTGGTAGCCACCAATCAGTACGGGCTGCCCTATTCCGGTACCAACGACAACCCCCTGATGGAAACAGGCCCGCAGGCCGGGTTTATCAATGCCACCCAGAAGACCTTCAATAGTATTTTAGGGCTGGACTGGCAGCTGCCCTTCTTCAAGGACATACACCTCAAGGGGATCGGCAATTATAATATGTACTACACCACGAATACGAACTGGAACCAGACGGCGCCGGGCTACGACCTGAACAGCACTACACCGATCTACGTCAATCAGCCTAACCTGATTCAGACTAACGGCGACGGGACAACGCTTGACCTCCAGGGTCTGGTCACCTATAACCATGCTTTTGGCAAGAACCACATTGCCTTTACCGGCGTCTATGAGCAGATCCAGGGCCAAAACGAGTCGACCACCGCTGAACGGCAAAGCTTCCTCATCGATATCCCCCAGATTTTTGTCGGGCCTACCGCCAATCAAAGCACCAGCGGCGTAGCGGCCAAATC
>PMUF01000476.1 GCA_003167015.1 Chitinophagaceae bacterium
CACGGGCACATGCTGACTCATTTTATACCTTTCCAGCAACTCGGCCATATGTTCTGCAATAATGACTTTTGCCTTCGGAACCTCTGCTTCCCTTTTCTGTAAGGTCTCGTCCTTGATCTTCGACAGATCGTCTACGCCCGCGAGCGTTATGCCCGGCAGTTCTGCCGCCGACTTTTCCACATTGCAGGGAATCGACAGGTCGATGATCAGCTTGTCACCCTTACCCTCCAGGTAGGAACGGAGCAGCGTCGGCTGCTCGGCATTCGTAGCTACGAGGATGATATCGGCAGCGCTGACCCGGTCGGCTATTTCTTCCATAGGGGCATAGCCCACACCCGCTTCGGCAGCCAGGGCAGCAGCCCTTTCCTCCGTGCGGTTGATCAGCGTGATATTCCGGGTCCCCAGGTAATCCACTATATTATGGCAGGTATTGCGACCGATCTTTCCGGTGCCGATCAACAGGACATTCTTATCTGTCAGGTCGGACATCTTTTCCCGGATATATTGAATGGCGGCAAAGGATACCGATACCGTCCCGCCGCTGAGCGCCGTCTGGTTCTTGATAGACTTGGAGGACTGCAACACGCAATTCACCAGCCGTTCCGTCAGCGTACCGATAAACTGCCGTTCGCGGGCAAACTTTACAGCCTGCTTGATCTGCCCCACAATTTCATAATCACCCAGGATTTGCGAATCGAGACCCGAAGCCACTTCAAAAAGATGCTCGATAGCCTGTAGTCCTTTCTTCACGTATGCCAGCTCGAGGAATGCTTCCCTTCCGCCATTCGTTTGCATACAAAGTAAACCAGCCAACTGAACTGCACTATCCGCAAATCCATAGATCTCCGTCCGGTTACAGGTAGATAATACAAATAATTCAGTGATATGAAAGGAAGGGGCAAGCGTGAGGATCTTTTCGTACTGTTCATTGCCGATAGCGAACTGACCTCTGATGGCAGCATCTGTCTTCTTATAATTGATCCCTACTACGAAAAAGCCGGAAATATCAGAGGTCTTAGTTCCCATCATTCTGTTCTTGTTGGAATATGTACGCAAAAGTAGTTGCAGGAGTTCCTATGCGAGTATTTTTTCTGTCATTAGAGTGTCATTTATTCGGGACTCCCGAAAACTCGCCCTATCCCCCTACCTTTGCAAATTATCATGATGACACCCATCTCCAGGCGCGCTATTCTACTGTTGAACCTCGGATCGCCGGATTCTACGGCTACAAAGGATGTACACCGGTATTTAATGGAATTCCTCATGGACAAAAGGGTCATCGACTACCCTTACCTTTTCCGCAAGATCCTGGTGGGCGGGATCATCGTTCCTTTCCGCGCGGCCAAATCCGCAGAGGCCTATCAGACCATCTGGACCAAAGAAGGGTCTCCCCTCATCGTGCTGACCCGCCAGCTACAGGCGGCTTTGCAGGGACAGGTAGACGTCCCTGTGGAAATAGCGATGCGCTATGGTAACCCTTCGATGGAGGCGGCCTGTGCCCGACTGCTGGAAAAAATGCCGGACCTGGAGGAAGTTATCGCCATCCCCCTCTATCCTCATTATGCCATGGCTTCGTATGAAACCGCGGTAGAATATGCGACAGACATCCACCGGAAGAATAAGTATCCCTTCCGGCTGAGCTTCATCAAACCTTTTTATAATGAGTCGCACTACCTGCAGGCTCTCAGCGAAGTGATCCGGCCTTACCTGGCAGGGGAGTATGATCATATTCTCTTTTCTTATCATGGCGTACCGGGCAGGCATATTAAAAAGACCGATCCTACCAAATCTCATTGTCTCGGATCGGCCGCCTGTTGTGAAACGGCATCGCCTGCACATGCCACCTGCTACCGTCATCAATGCTTCACTACGACCAGGGAAATAGTTCGCCTCCTGGATATACCCGAAGGGAAATACAGCAATTCCTTCCAGTCGCGGCTGGGCAAAGGTTGGCTGGAACCGTTCACCGATATTCGTTTGGAAGAGATGCCGAAGGAAGGGATCAAAAAACTGTTGATCCTCTGTCCCGCGTTTGTCAGCGACTGCCTCGAGACGCTGGAAGAAATAGCCATCCGCGGTAAAGAGACTTTTATGAACGCTGGCGGGGAGTCTTATGCCATGATACCCTGCCTCAATACTCACCCGCTGTGGGTACAGGCATTGGCGGGTTGGGTCAGAGACTATGCCGCGGGTGACCAATCGATGATCCTGGAATAATAAGAGATACAGCCAATCCATCTCGCATGTATAATTATATTAAGGCGCTGCACATCACTTTTATCGTTACCTGGTTTAGCGGACTGTTTTATATTGTCCGGCTCTTCGTCTATAATACAGAGGCTGCCGCGAAAGACGAGCCTGAAAGAAGCATACTCCTGCCACAGCTGCAATTGATGACCCGCCGGTTATGGCTCGGCATCACCTGGCCTTCTGCCATTCTCACCGCTATCTTCGGTCCATGGATGTGGATACTCATGGGATCGCTTCCCACCTGGCTGATGATCAAATTATGTTTCGTCATCGGGCTGTATGGATATCATTTTTCCCTTCAGGCCATTTATCGCCAACAGATGAAGGGCATATTCCGCTATTCCTCCCAGCAGCTGCGCATCTGGAATGAAGTAGCCACCATCTTCCTTGTGGCCATCGTCATGCTCGCAGTCGTCAAGCAAAATATGAGCTGGGCGTGGGGCCTCCTCGGCCTCGTGCTGTTTGTCATCATCCTGATGAGCGCCATAAAAATCTATAAGGTGATAAGATCGCGGAAATAAATATTATAGCCCCCCGGGTCACTTTGTGTTAAACCCGAGGGGCTATAAAAAATCCGGGGTAAAAAGGAAGCTTTTCCGGAACTNNGGCTCGGGATTTGAAAAAGGAAGGGGAGTAGGAATACCCCCCTTTTTAACCCCTAAACCCTAAACCGTAGAAAGAGTTAATAGTATCTTATATATAGTCGGGATTGGAACCCGATTTGCTTTCTGTCTTCTGCCCATTACCTGACCATAAATTGTGCCAAAAGCCGTTCTGTGTGGATAACTGCGCCACAAATTTACTTTTTTATGCCCTTCTACGAAAGGTTTTTGCAACATGTTAACACTTAGAAGCCCCGGAACACCTGATATTCCTTAGATAAGTGAAGCATCGTATTATCCCTCCGTTTTTCGTAATTTTGCGTCCCATATGACCAATAAGTACAAGGAATACCAGCAATTGAATCTACCCGTCATCGGCCAGGAAATACTGGCCCGGTGGGAGGCTGACAAGGCTTTTGAAAAAAGCGTAGAATTAAGAGAAGGCGCTGCTCCATTCGTATTCTACGAAGGGCCGCCCAGCGCCAACGGGTTACCAGGTATCCATCATGTCATTAGCAGGACCCTCAAGGATCTCGTCTGCCGATACAAAACCATGAAAGGCTTCCAGGTAAAACGCAAGGGCGGCTGGGATACTCATGGCCTCCCAGTCGAGCTGGGCGTAGAAAAAATGTTGGGCATCACCAAAGAAGATATCGGCAAGACCATTTCCGTCGCAGAATATAATGAGACCTGCCGCCGTGAAGTGCTGAAATACAAAGACAAGTGGGACGATCTGACCCGGATGATGGGCTATTGGGTCGATCTCAAAAACCCTTATATCACCTTCGAAAACAACTACATAGAATCACTTTGGTGGGTTCTGGGCGAGTTGTATAAAAAAGACCTGTTATACGAGAGCGTCTCCATCCAACCCTATTCCCCCGCCGCAGGCACCGGACTCAGTTCCCATGAACTGAACCAGCCCGGTTGTTATAAAGATGTCAAGGATACTACTGTCGTAGCCATGTTCAAGGCCATCCGCGACCCCCGCAGCGAATTCCTTTTCAAGCTGGCCGGACAGGATGATGTATTCTTCATGGCCTGGACCACCACCCCCTGGACGCTGCCCTCCAACCTCGGCCTGACCGTAGGACCCAAAATCGACTATGTCCTCGTAAAAACCTTCAATCCCTACACCCACCAGCCCGCCAATGTTATCCTGGCCAAGGCGCTGATTGGCAAATACTTCAAACCCGAAGGTGAAAATGCAGCCTTCGACGCCTATACCCCCGATGCCAAAATTCTTCCCTGGACGATCCTCGGCGAGTTCAAAGGCAGCGACCTTGAAGAGCTTCGTTACGAGCAGCTGCTGCCCTTCGAAGCCAACACCGCAGAAAAATCCGGCGGCGACCCCTTCCGGGTCATCCCGGGAGATTTCGTCACGACCGAAGACGGTACCGGCATCGTGCATACTTCCCCGGCATTCGGGGCGGATGACTACCGCGTGGGAAAGAAATTCGGCATCGGCATCCTCGTCATGGTTGACCGGCAGGGAAAATTCATCGACGGCCTCGGCGAATTCAGCAATCGCTATGTCAAGAATTATAAGGACGATTCGAACTACGTGGATGTCAACGTCGATATCTGCGTAAAACTGAAAAAGGAAGGATTGGCCTTCAAGATCGAAAAATACGAACACAACTATCCTCACTGCTGGCGCACCGACAAACCCGTCCTGTACTATCCCCTCGATGCCTGGTTTATCCGGACGACTGCCTTGAAAGACAGGATGGTAGAACTGAATAAAACCATCAACTGGAAGCCGAAAAGCACCGGCGAAGGCCGCTTTGGTAACTGGCTGGAGAACATGGTCGACTGGAACCTCAGCCGTAGCCGGTATTGGGGTACCCCGCTGCCCGTGTGGCGTACGGAATCCGAAGATGGAAAAGACCGCGAAGAGATCTGTATCTCCTCCATCGCCGAACTGCAGGCCGCCATCCTCAAATCAGTCGCCGCTGGCTTCATGCAGCCTGACAAGGGCGAACATCCCGATGCCTATGCCAAAAGATTGACTGCCGACCTCCACAAGCCCTATGTCGATGACATCACCCTTGTCAGCCCCCATGGCCGACCCATGAAAAGAGTGGCCGACCTCATCGACGTTTGGTTCGACAGCGGCGCCATGCCTTACGCTCAATGGCATTTCCCTTTCGAAAACAAGGAAATCTTCGCACAGAATTACCCAGCCGACTTCATCGCTGAAGGCGTCGACCAGACCCGTGGCTGGTTCTATACCCTCCATGCCATCGCCGCCCTCATCAAGGAATCCGTCCATGAGGAATTGAAACCCCTGGGCCTCAACCCCGCCGAACTCGAATCCCGCTACCCCGGCCTTGCCTATAAAACTGTGGTCTCCAACGGCCTGGTCCTGGACAAGAACGGCAACAAAATGTCCAAACGTCTCGGCAACGTCGTCGACCCCTTCCAGACGATCGGTCAGTTCGGCGCCGACGCTACCCGCTGGTACCTCATCACCAACGCCTCCCCCTGGGAGAGCATGAAATTCGACCTCGAAGGCATCCGCGAAGTCCAGCGCAAATTCTTCGGTACCTTATATAATACCTACCAGTTCTTCGTCCTCTATGCCAACGTGGATGGATTTGCCTTTAAAGAGGCCTATATCCCGCCCGCAGATAGACCGGAGATCGATCGTTGGATTCTTTCCTCTCTCAACACATTGATAACCAAAGTAACCGCCAGCCTCGACGACTACGAGCCTACCATAGCCGGCCGCCTCGTGGAAGACTTTCTCGACGAACACCTCAGCAACTGGTACGTCCGCCTCTGCCGCCGCCGGTTCTGGAAAGGAGAATATGAACACGACAAGATCAGCGCTTACCAGACCCTGTATGAATGCCTCGAAGTCATCAGCCGTCTCATGGCCCCCATTTCGCCCTTCTTTTCAGACTGGCTGTTCACCAACCTCAACCAGGTCACCGGGCGGATCAAGGCAGCCTCCGTCCACCATGCCGACTTTCCCGTAGCCAATGCAGCCTTTATCGACCAATCATTGGAAGAACGGATGCAAATGGCCCAGGATGCCTCTTCCCTCATTCTTTCCTTGCGTAAAAAGGTGAATATCAGGGTTCGGCAGCCACTGCAAAAGGTCCTGATCCCCGTCTTGAGCGCGACAATGCGCCAGCAGCTCGAAAAAGTGGAAGACCTGATCCGGGCCGAAGTCAATGTCAAGGCCATCGAATACCTCAACGGCAGTGAAGGGTTTATCAAGAAAAAGATCAAGCCCAATTTTATTGCTCTCGGCAAGCGGCTCGGACCCAAAATGAAGGCCGTCAGTGCCGCCCTCGGCAATTTTTCGCAGGAAGAGATAGCAAAATTGGAAAAAGATAACCATATTACTTTATTTATTGATAAAGAACCCATAATATTGTCGCTTAATGATGTAGAAATCACCAGTGAGGATATCCCAGGTTGGGTGGTGGCCAATAAAAATGCCCTGACGGTCGCCCTCGATGTGACCGTTACCCCCGAACTAGCCCAGGAAGGCAATGCCCGAGAATTCGTCAATCGCATCCAGAAGATCCGAAAAGACAACGGATACGACCTGACAGACAGAATTTTGGTAAAAGTAGCAGACGTACCCGCTCTTAAGGATTCCTTAACCATTTTTAATGAATATATTTGCACGGAAATTTTGGCAGATTCCCTTGAATTGGTTAAGGAACCGGCGAATGGCACCGAAATTGAAGTGAATGATATTCTTTTAAAAGTGTTCGTTACTAAAAAAGCCTAACTGTATGGCAACCAAGAAGAAAGCGGCAAAGCCCGCTAAAAAGACGGTTAATGTCAAGAAAATAGCTCCGGCCAAAAAAGCGGCTTCAAAACCTGTCCACTCGTCAGGCGCCAGCAAGACCGCTAAGAAGGCCCCGGCCGCTAAGAGTATTGCCAAGTCCGTCCCTAAAAAGGTTGCCCCATCATCACCGGCTAAAAAACCCGTTTCCGTGCCTGCTAAAAAACCTACTGTATCCAATATATCCAAACCAGTCGTTAACCCAACTTCCAAGACATCTGCTGCCGGAAAGGCCCCATCGGCCGTTAAGCCGACTGCTGCTCCCAGCCCTGCACCCAAAACGCAGGTTGCCGCGAAATCGCAGCCGGTTGCCCAGCCGACTGCCGCACCCGCCGCCAAACAGGCTCCCGTCGTGACGACCAGCAAGCCCATCGTTGCTGTCCCGCCACCTCCGCCTCCCGTGACGGTCAAACCGGAACCCAAGAAACCCGCCATCCCTCCCAAACCGGTGAAGGTGGTTATACCGGAAATGAAGACAAAAACGGTTCGTAAATATGAGCCGGAATTTACAAAATCAGTATTAGACACACCTCAAGAGGAACAAACTGGACCCACTATGAGATACAGCGACGCAGAACTTGGAGAATTCAGAGAATTGATCAACCGCAAACTGGATGCAGCTAAAAAAGAGTTGGCGTATCTTCAAGGTCTGATCACCCGCAAGGACGAAATGGGCGGTGATAATGACGATGCCCGTTACATGACCATGGAAGATGGCAGCATGAGCATGGAGAGAGAGCAACTGAGCCAGATGGCCAGCCGGCAGATCACTTTTATCGACCATCTCGAAAAAGCCCTGATGCGGATAGAGAATAAAACCTATGGCATTTGCCGTGTCACCGGCAAGCTTATCGATAAAGCAAGGTTGAGGGCCGTCCCCCACGCTACCCTGAGTATTGAGGCCAAACAGATGATGAATAAATAGATCTCTTTATCGGGCATTGCACCCGTGTATTCTGGTCCGTCCATCCGGCCATGTAGCCGCGCGTGGATATGCCAAACCAAAATGAGAAAGAAGTCATATATAGCAGTATAAAACGCAACTGCTTATGTCCCGGATTCTCATCGCATGCCTGGTATTCGCCACCATTCAGCTGATAGCCCCGCCCACGCCCCTGATGGCCCGGCAAGGCCCGCAGCCAGCCCAGCAAACCCCCGCCGTTCAAGCCAATTACCAGCTCGCAGCCCGCTTCTCCTCCAAAAAGCTCGAAAAAATGATCTTCAGCACCACGGTTGATCCCCACTGGCTAAAGAAGAGCGATCGCTTCTGGTACATATATGAGACCACCGAAGGAAAGAAATGGTATATCGTCGATCCGGCAAAAGCCGAACGCCAGCTTATATTCGACAATGATAAAATGGCTGCCGCGATCTCCCGCATCGTCAAAGATCCCTTCGACGCTAAACACCTCGGGCTCGATAGCCTGAAATTCATCCGGGACGAGAACTGGATCCAGTTCGAAGTCAAGAGCACCCAGGACGTCGACACAAAAGACTCCACAGCTAAAAAAGAGGCCAAAGACAGCAAAAAAAAGATTTTCTATTTCGAGTACAACCTCACTGACGGCGCTCTCACCGAGCTCACCGGTTTCAAAAAACCCAAACACAAACCCAACTGGGCCAGCATCTCCCCCGACAGTAACATTATCGTCTTCGGCCGCCACTTCAACCTGTTCTGGATGGACCATGCCAACTACGAAAAGGCCCTGAAGAACGAAGACGACAGCACCATCGTCGAACATGCCCTGACTACCGATGGAGTAGAAAATGACAGCTATCATGGTAACGGCGCTCTCGGCGGCGGC
>PMUF01000662.1 GCA_003167015.1 Chitinophagaceae bacterium
CGAATAACCCGAAGCCGGTGAGCCGGGAAGATTTTAAAAAATTGTATGAGGAGGCGCTATGAGGATAGGATTGACCTATACGGGTACGGAATGGAAGCACGAGAATTATATGCGGTGGCTACAGGGGAGAAGAGGGCTTCTTCCTGAAGCGGGGCCGGAAGAGGCTATTGCGGCGGATAAAGATAATGTGATCCGGATGGGAGGTAAGCCTGCGGTGGTCCGCAGCCTGCATGAGCCTGCGGAGCCGGTGGAGGTGATCAGGCTGTCGGCGGGAGAGGGTAATTTTGAAGAACTGCAGCATTGTGATGCGTTGGTGTTATCGGGTGGGATCGATATTCATCCGGCGTTATATGGAGGTTCCCTTGAATATCCCAAGGCACCGGAACCGGGCTGGGAGCGGGGGCGTGATCTGTTCGAGCAGGCGGCGCTGGAGCAGGCCTGGGCGCGGGGATTACCGGTGCTGGGCGTCTGCCGGGGTTTGCAACTGATCAATATCACGTTGAAAGGGACGTTGGTGCAGGATCTCGGCGATGCCGGGGATGCCATACATGAGCGGGATAGGATGGATAAGCAGCATCCTGTTCATTTGGTGGCCGATACTTTGCTGGCGGAGGTGACAGGGTTGGAAAGGGGGGAGGCCAATAGCGCTCACCACCAGGCCATCGACCGGTTGGGTGAGGGTCTGGTCGTCAACTGCAGGGCAGAGGATGGGACGATAGAGGGAATAGAATGGGCAGATCCGGCGGGGAAGTCATTCATGTTGGCGGTACAATGGCATCCGGAGCGGATGTTCATGGAGGGGATGTCCGATGTAGGGTTATACCGGGCGATCAGGGAACGGTTTATTCAGGAGGTTATTAAAAAAAGAGGTTAGCAATATGCAAATTATTAATCCGGCTACGGAGGAAATTATCGGGGAGGTTCCGGAGGATACTGAAACATCGGTTTGGGAGAAGTTGAATTTATTACGGACAGGACAGCCGGTGTGGGCGGCTAAGACCGTGGAAGAGCGGGTAGCGTGTATAGCCCGATTTTACGAGGCATTGGACCGGGAGAAGACTGTGCTGGCGGAGACATTGACCAGTGAGACGGGCAAGCCGCTGCAGCAATCTTACAATGAGCTGAACGGGGCTCGCAGCCGGATCCGGTATTTTTTGGATCATTCCGCCCGATGGCTGGCTGAGGAATGGCCGGTGGCGGAAGGGCCCACACGGGAGAAGATCGTGTATGAGCCGTTGGGGGTGATAGCGAATATTTCCGCCTGGAACTATCCCTATCTGGTGGGGGTCAATGTATTTATTCCTGCTTTGATCGGTGGGAATGCCGTCTTTTATAAACCTTCGGAGTTTTCAACTTTAACGGGATTGCATATTCGCAGATTGTTGTATGATTCGGGGGTGCCGGAGAATGTGTTCCAGGTGGTGACAGGTAAGGGGAAGGCCGGGGAATGGCTGTTGGCGTTGCCATTGAATGGATATTTTTTCACAGGCAGTTACCGGACGGGGCGCCTGATTGCGGAGAAGGTGGCGTCGAAACTGGCGCCTTGCCAGTTGGAGCTTGGCGGGAAGGACCCTTTGTATGTGATGGATGACATTAAGGATATTGCGCAGGTGGCGGGGGCAGCGCTGGAAGGGGTGGTGTACAATAATGGCCAGAGCTGTTGTGCGGTAGAGCGGATCTATGTGCAGGAAGGTGTATACGATGCTTTTGTGCAGTCTTATACGGAGCAATTGCGAAAGCTGGTGGTGGGAGATCCGCGGGAGGCGGGGACAGAGATCGGTCCGTTGAGCCGGCCGGGGCAGCTGGAGTTTTTAGAGGGGCAGATTGCCGATGCGGTAGGGAAGGGGGCGAAGCTTTTGTATGGGGGGCGAAGGGTGAACCGGAAGGGCTATTATATCGAGCCGGCGGTGCTGGTGGATGTGAATCATGGCATGAAGGTGATGATGGAGGAGTCGTTCGGGCCCGTGGTGGGGATACAGAAAGTGAGCAGCGATGCCGAGGCAGCGGCGCTGATGGCGGATACGGAATACGGGTTGACGGCTGCGGTGTATTCGACCAGTTATGAGCGGGCGGAAAAAGTCATGCGGCAGCTAAATACGGGGACTGTCTATTGGAATTGCTGTGACCGGGTGAGCGCCAGCGTACCGTGGTCGGGTCGCAAGCATTCGGGGTTAGGCATGACGTTGTCGTACCAGGGGATCAGGGCTTTTGTACAGCCGAAGGCATATCATATCAGGGGATAACCGAGCGAAGCGTACCCGAGCGCAGCGAAGGGTACGAACGAGTTTCGAACAGTGTTCGAAACGAAGTTCACCGACGAAAGTCGGGGGGCGGGGGCGATCCCGAGGACAAAATATGGGTTTTTCTAAAAAAAGGCAGTTTTTCGGTGTAACCATTCTACATTTCCGGAGTAATCTATATAGGAAATCTTAATTCCTGCTGCCAGTGCCGGAACTTTCTGATGAAAAAATAATGCTGTTAGTCAAAGAGGGGCAGCTGTCTGAGTTGACAGAACTGTTCGAGCGTTATCATGTCAAGCTTTATCATTTTTTCTTCCGGCTGACGCTGGATGGGCCGTTGAGCGAAGATCTGACACAAAATCTTTTCTACCGGATCATCAGGTACCGGCAAAGTTTTGAGCCTTCGAACGGGAACTTCCGATCATGGGTGTACCGTATGGCGCGGAATATCTATGCGGATCATCTCCGGCAGGAGAAAAGGTTGCCGGGGCGGAGGAGTGAGCCGGAAGAGGCGACGGAGCGGGCGGTGGTTCCGGCGGCGGGATATACAGAGGAGCATTATGAAAGATTGGATTTGGCGTTGGCGCAGTTGTCGCCTGATCAGCGGGAGATCCTGGTGCTAAGCCGGTACCAGGGGTTGAAGTATGCGGAGATCTCGCAAATAAAGGACTTGTCGATAGCTGCCATCAAGGTGCAGGTGTACAGGGCGCTGCGGCAGTTGAGGAGTTTATATTTCAAACAATTCTAAGGAGTGAAGCTATGACTTGCAAAGAAATACAAGCGGTGATCGTCGAGTATCTCGATCAGGTAGGGAATGCCGGGGCGGGGGGATCGATGGATGGCGGAGGCCGGGGTGTGGCTGGTACAGGTGGATCGGCGGATGGCGGGGAGCCGGAAAAGGCGTTCCTGAGTGCGGCGACGATGGCGGCGGTGGCAGCGCATCTGGCGACCTGCGGGGAGTGCCGGCAGGAGGCGGAGGAATTACAGGAATTGATGCAGGCGATGAAAGGAATGGAGATGCAGCGGCCGGGGCCGGGGCTAAGAGAGAATTTTCAGCTGATGCTGCAGTCGGAGTTGAATATGGTGGTGGCGGACAAACTGCTGCATGAGGGAGACGCCGGGGATGGTCGTGGGAAGGGTATGGTCATCAAAAAGGCTTTCTCTATATGGCACGTGGCGGCAGCCGTCATCCTGCTGTTGGGCGGCGGGGTCGGGATCGGAATGCTGATATCTTCGAAGAAGGTATCGAATCCGAATACGAATTTGAATACCCCGGAGCAGTTGGCGACGATGCAAAAAGAGATCAAGGAAATGAAGGAGGTGCTGATGTTCTCGCTGATCGATAATGAGTCGGCGAGCCAGCGGATAAAAGCCGTGAGCTATGCGGAGGAGATGCCCAACCCGGATCAGAAGGTGATAAACGCGTTGGTGAGTACATTGAATCATGACAAGAATGTCAACGTCCGGCTGGCTGCGTTGTATTCGCTGGGCAGCTGGGCCGATAATCAGATGGTACGGGATTCGTTGGTAGCCTCTTTGCCCAGACAAACCGAGCCGTTGATCCAGGTGATGTTGATCAACTTACTGGCGGAGAAAAAAGACAGCAGGATTGTCGCGCCGATCCAGGATATCCTTTCCAATAAAAAAACCTTGCAGGTGGTGAAGGACGCCGCTGAAAAGAGTTTGAAAACACTTTAAAAAAGTATACAACATGACTAAAATGAAGTACGTGATTCCATTCCTCCTTGCTGTATTCGTGGCGGGACCATCGATGGCGCAGGAGTACAAAGTAACAGTAGAGAACACGAAAGAGGGGCAGCTGACACTGGAAGGTTTTCCCGGGGACCTGCCGGTGGAAGGTTACAGCGGAAACGAGATCATCATCACTTCCACGTCGGGCCGGTTTGATCCGCCGGACAGGGCCAAGGGGTTAAAACCCATCTATGGCGGGGGAACGGATAATACAGGTATTGCGCTGGCCATGGAAAAGAATGGCAATAAAGTCAGTTTTCGTTGCCTGTTGCCTATCACCAAGGACGGGGACTATCGTATCAAGGTGCCGGATAATTTTGCTTTGAAGATCCACCGGGATTGTTCGAAGACAGGTGAAACCAATATCCAAAATATGAAGAACGAGATCGACTTCGATGGATGCCACGAGGTCAAACTGAAGAATGTGACGGGCCCGCTGGTAGTTTCAACGATCAGTGGAGGGGTAGACGTCGTTTTCAGTGAGATCAGCAAGGACAAGTCTATCTCGATCGCCAGCGTCAGCGGGGAAGTGGATGTGACTATCCCTGCCAAGGCAGGTGTCGATGTGGACATGTCCACTGTCAGCGGAAATATGTATTCCGACTTCGATTTCGCTCCTGACAGTAAGGATATGCGGCGGATCGGTGGCAGTTCCATCCATAGTCCACTGAATGGCGGCGGCACGGATTTGAAGCTGAGCGTTGTCAGCGGTAATATCTATCTGCGGAAAGGTTAATTAAAAATACTTTATCATGAAAAATAGTTTGCTGATCGCGCTGGTGATGACAGCGGTCTTACCGGTGCGCGCCCAAAAAATCGTCGAAAAGCATTTCGACTTTTCTTCCAACGGGTTCGTCTCCATGAATTTCCAGATATCGGATTCCATCCGGATCATCACCTGGTCCAAAAACGAGGTGTATTTGAAGAGCACGATCGATGTCAATGACAACAAGGACAATGACGATTACAAGATGACCTTCAACAGTTCCGGTACTACGCTGAATATAACGGCCAAGCTGGAAACCAACGGAGAAAGGCGCAGGGATAGCTCGGGCAAACACTGGGGCAGTAATTGTAACTGCTACTGTTACGAGAGCAATATTTATCACGAGATCTATATCCCGGAGAATACGGATTTTTCGGTGGAGACGATCAATGGCAATATCATCATATCCGGTAAGACGGCGGAGATCAGGGCCCACAGTATCAGCGGTTTTATAGACCTGGCCGTTGCGCCGGGGCGTGCGGCCGAGTTGACCATGAAGACTATTACGGGCACGATGTACTCCAACTTCGAGCTTCCGTCGATGAGCAGGAGGATCAAGCAGGTCGGTGGCGGGTCGGTGTCTGCGGAATTGAATGGGGGTGGGGGGAAACCGATTGAGCTGCAAACGATCAGCGGGAATATATTTTTCCGGAAGGAGGGATAGGGAAAGAATTTCGGGTAGCAAAAAAGAGGCCGCCGCAATAAATTGCGGCGGCCTTGTTGGTTTCGTTGGTTTTTCTGTTAGTGTTGATTGCCTGTCCCGTTGAACTGGTAACAACCGAGGTCTGATCCGGGTGGAGTGACTGAAGTAGCTCCATAGATCGGGTCGATCGGCACTACGGTGAGCGGGGTGACCGATGTAGTACCCTTGCCGATCAGTGGTGAGTTGGGTTGCAAATGGAAATTATATGAGCCGATAGCAGTAATAGAGAACAGGGGGAGACCGCCGGGTACCGGCAGGGGGTAATTGACGAACAGCGGGTTGTCGTATTGGACAACGGGTGTACCATCGTAGGCATATTCAGGTGGATTTGTATAAGGGAAATCTGCCGGCAGGTAGAGGGATGGATTGGGGATATCGGTCGGCATAGGCTTGGTACACACACCGCCGAAGGTGAAGAACTGGTCGGCGATCACGAGCGAGTCTGCCCATTGGTAATCGTTGCCATAGATGAGGTGAGCGGTATCGGCCACGGGATTGTTGACAACGCGGTAACCCACCTGGCAATTGATAAAGGCATTATTAAAGAAGGCGCCTTCGGCCCCCTGCTCGAAGTCGATACCGCCGGCTCGCTGGCCGGGCACGATCTGGGTGCCGCCGTTGACAAAGGTGCTGTTGTACATGACGATATTCGTCTCCGGCGCGCCGACGGGCTGTCCTTTATTGGAGGCTTTCTGACCGTTGTAGGCCGTGCCGATGAAGAAGTTGTAGGCTACCGTCCCTACAGTGCCGCCTTTGGAGTTCACGCAGTCGCCGCCGCTGCCGCCGGGTTTTTCGAAGGTGTTGCGGAAGACGTGGATCTTACCATTGGAAATACGCATGCAATCATCCGTTCCACCCCAGGTCCAGGAGTCTTCCATGATCAGGTAGCCATTGGGATTCTGGAAGAGTAAATTGTAGGATGTGCCTGAGCTTTGCTCGACAGCGGGTCCGTCGACATTGCCGTATGCTGCGCCGGCAAAATCGAGATGGGTCCATTTGAGTACCAGCAAGGGACAAGAGGTGTCGCACATGATACCTTTCCACAGGCCAATATGGGCCGAGTCCATTGCAAGAGGCAGGTTAGGTGTCGTGTTTTTGGTCACGCCCGGCACGGTGAGATAGTTGGGTTGCGCCTGGGTACCGAGGGAGATCATGGTGCCATGGACGATAATGCCTGAGTTAATATTAGCATTGACAGTCACACCCGCCTGGAGGATCAGAGTATCGCCGGCCGGGACGTTGATGGTGCAGCCCAGCGTATAGGTCTTACCGCTGAGCATAGTGCCTGCGACGGAACCGCAAAGCGGGGTCGAATCGCTGATACCGTTTGGTGGTGGCGGAGCCTTATAAATATAGATATTCGATTTATCATCGGCCCATTTGGTACATCCGGGCAGGAAGTGTATGCCGAACAGGATGAGGAAGGGAATGATTAATTTTTTCATGATCATATAGTTGATAGATTACAGATGTGGTTATTAGAATTTATACCGGATACCGGCGAGGTAACTGAGTTTGTAAATATCTTTCTCTGCGACGGTATAATTGCTGCCGCCATCCTGGAAAGGAATGGTATAGCCTGTCGGCAAGTGTGCGTTGACTGACTGATAAGGGAATTTGATATATTCTTTGTTTGGCGCGTTGGTCAGGTTGTTGATCTTGGCAAAGAAAGTGAAATGGCGGCTGAGGCGCTGGTCAAGCGAAAGATCGAGTTGGGTGAATGGCTTCTGCCAGATGTCCAGGTTCGCATAAGGAGAGACCTGGGCGATCCGGTCGCCCGTGTAAGCCAGCGCTAATTGGACGTTCAGACCCATCTTCTGGCCTTTAAACAACAGGGATACGTTGCCAGTGTTGTTGGCCTGCCCTTGCAGGGGACGAGTTTGATTGACGGTCTCGGTCTGATTGCCCACACCGGCGACATAGGTGTAAACCAGTTTTGTCGTGGTGATGCGGGAATGGGTATAGGTGTAATTCGCGGAGACGCCGAATATACCGAAATATTTGGTTACGACGGCCTCTGCACCATAATTGGTCGCCTCGTTGGTGTTCTGCGGTTTAATGAATAAATCACTGGGGCCGTCTTCCTGGGTGACGAAATATTCGATGGGATTTTCCAGTTTCTTGTAGAACGCGCCTACAAGGATCTCATCGAGCAGGCCGGGGAACCATTCATAGCGAAGGTCGAGATTATCGGAGCGAACATGCTTGAGGTAGGGATTGCCTAGGAAAGTGAATTCGTTATTGGAATTATCGGTGATGGGGACGAGGTCGCCGAATCCCGGGCGGCTAATGGCTTTGTAATAAGACAGGCGGAGACTCTGATCTGTCCCGATTGAATATTTGAAATGCACGCTGGGCAGTACATCGGTGTAATGGATGGTACCACTGGCACCGACCGTAGAGGTTACCGGCAACGCGGTGTTGTAAACGTCCTGCGTATTTTCCACGCGAACGCCGCCGAGGACCTGCAGTGATTGCAGCAGGTTGAATTTTGTCTGGATATACCCTGCGCTGACTTGTTCATGCGCGGTGTAGGTATTGGCATTTTCGGCGGTGACGATCCCCTGGTTTTGGCCGGTGGCCTGGAAATAAAGATAAGGGATAATCGCATTGATGTTGGTAAAGGGAAGGCCTCCGGCGGAGTCCTGCATCGCGTATTGGTTGTTATAATCCGTCCGTGTTTTGTAACGATAGAGGCCGCCGGCCTTGAATTCGAATACACGCTGGAACAGAGTAGGCCGGTAGTCCAGGTTGGCATAGCCGGCCCAATCCTGGTCGGTATTGTGCTGCCATCTGTTGGTGACGACATTCGAGGTCCCGGTGGGGAATTCGTTGGAAATGCTCTGGATTTTTCCGTCGTCATAGTTGACCACCTGGTTCCAGTTGTACGTGGCCTGGTCGGGCAGCGCCTGTTTGGCGATGGAGTAGACACCGCTCCAGTCAAAAGTGACTTTATTGCTGAGGATGTGATTGCCTTGCAGGGTGGCATTATAGATATTCTGGATCTGCCAGGTGCTGCGGTATTCAGGGCTCACATTGGTCGAGGTAGCGGTGGAGTTGAGACCGGCCGTGCTGCTATCCGGCGTGTACCTCTCTTCGTATACGTTCTGGTGCAGATAGAGGTTGAAGAGGGATATCTTGTTCCGGGCGTTGAAGATGTAGTCGATCTTGTTCTGAAGGCCCAGCCTGTTGGTCTGGGTGTTGAATTGTCTGACATAGGAATCCGAGGGATTGAGTGTATTGGGCGCCGGGCTGGGTAGCGGTTGAGCATCTGGTACCAGACGATCGGAGATAGTGCCTTTGTAGAGGTTCTGAAAGCTAGCGGAGACGATGATGCCGAGTTTGCCGCCGGCAAAGCGATCGCCGATGGTCAGGCCCAACGTGCTGTTGATGGGATTAGATTTGTTGTAATACTGCAGGTTGCTGAGTGAAAAATCGGTAGGTGGCGCTGCGTAATTGTTACCGTAGAGCTCAGCGGGAGATTTTTTAGCGATCCCATTATGCAGGAAGGCGGTGAAGGGCCGGGTGTTGAAGATCGTTGAATAGCCGCCCGAAGCGTTGACGGACAGGAGGAATTTTTCGGGAGCGCTTTTCATGACGAGGTTCATGGTGCCACCGATAGCGTCGCCTTCCATCTCGGGGGTGAGGGCCTTGATGACTTCCAGTCTGTCGAGCATTTCGGAGGGGAAGATGTCCATCGGGACGAAGCGGTATTTGTCATCCGGGCTCGGGATCTTGATACCGTTGACGAGGTAGCTGTTATAACGTTGGTCCATTCCGCGGATGATGGCGTAGCGGCCATCGCCGGTATTACCTCGTTGGATGGTGACACCGCTGACGCGCTGCATGGCGTTGGCGACGGTAATGTCAGGTGATAGTTCGATAGTGCGGGCAGACATGACATTCTGCACCATCGCGGCGCGTTGTTCGAGCCGGATGGCTCCTTTTTCGGTTCGGCCGTCTGTGCCGGCGGTGACGAAAGCGTTCTCCAGGTACTTGGAAGACACCTGCATGGCGAAGCCCACTTCTTTGACGTCGTTGTCGGAAGTAAGATCCACGTC
>PMUF01000569.1 GCA_003167015.1 Chitinophagaceae bacterium
GCAATATGCTTTCATCACGATAGTAGGGGCTTACCCAGTCACAAGGTTGTAAATGCATCGCCGTGGCCAGCTGGATAGCTTCATGGCCACGCGAAGTAGAGTGTACATATTTGCATACCGAACGGTTCCTTTCATACGTGGCAGCCATCTCCGCTGCTGTACACATCAGCCGGTAGGCCTTTAGCAAGATATCGACAGTGATCATGGAATGGTCGTTTATGGCAACAAAAAAGGCCATTCCCGCTGAACGAAGAATGGCCGTGACCTTTTTTATAGGCGCAGATAGCGCATTTATTTTATTTCAATAGTGAACATGCTGTCGTCTTCAATAAACCCCTCCAACTCATCTCCCACTACACATTCCCCCACTCCTGCCGGTGTACCCGTAAAGACCAGGTCGCCGATATTGACAGAAAAATAATTGGAGATATAAGACACGATCTTATCGAAATTATTGATCATCAGGTTGGAGTTTCCCTGCTGCACCAACTCCTTATTCTTATACATGCAGAAATTGATATCCTTCTTATTTTTTACATTCTGCAACGGGATCCATTTACCGATGGCTGCGGAATTATCCCATGCCTTTGCCTTCTCCCAGGGTAATCCCTTTTCCTTCAGTTCCGTTTGAATATCACGCGCAGTAAAATCAACACCCGCTGTGACAGCATCGTAATATTTACTCGCAAACCTTTCCTGGATATATTTTCCATTCTTGGAAATGCGTAGCACCAACTCACATTCATAATGCAACTCATTGGTGAACTCCGGATAATAGAATGGAGTATGAGCCTGCAGCAATGCACTCTTGGGCTTCATAAATATAATGGGCTCGTCGGGAACTTCATTATTTAACTCCTTGGCATGAGCCACATAGTTACGGCCAACACAGAATATTTTCATATTCAATCAGGGTTTTATAATATGTGCGGGAAATGCGCTACCAGAAAATTAGCGCATTTTCCGCAAAGCGCTATTGTCTGTCCTAACGGACAAGCCGCCGGGCGGCTTTGGTAGAAAATTCTTTAATTCAAGTTTTCATAATGGCCTCAAAAGACCCTGGGCATGGCATAGGAATATTGAATATCAAAATACTTACTCATTAAGGATGAATGCAATATTATGCGAAAATAAAGATTCCCCTTTATAAATCATAGCTCAAAATCCAAATTATTGTAGAGGTTCATCGTCCGTTCAATCCCAATAGTGGCAAAGCTTTCGATTAATTCCACCGACTTTTCGATTTTGATCCGGACAAGAGGCAATTCCTCCGCTCCCCACTTACCCAACACATATTCAACCTGTCTGCCTCTGGGGAAATTATTGCCGATACCGAACCTTAACCTCGGATAGACATTGGTACCCAGAGTTTCCTGTATGCTCGTCAGCCCATTGTGCCCCGCATCACTTCCGCCAGGCCTCAATCTCAGCCTGTTAAGCGGCAGGGCCAATTCATCTACAATAACCAGGATATGCTCCGTCAGGATCTTTTCCTTGTCCATCCAGTATTTCACGGCCCGTCCACTGAGATTCATATAAGTCGTGGGCTTGATGCACACCAATACATTACCGTGCCATTTTATTTCCACCATCTCGGCTAACCGCTCCACGCTGAAACGGACATCATGTTTTCCCGCCAGGGCATCTAACACATCAAACCCAATATTATGCCTGGTGCCGGCGTACTCGGCGCCAATATTACCCAGTCCCGCTATCAGGTACTTTCCCATAAACCTATCCGTCTCTAGTCTAATACCGGCTCCGCCGGTAAAATAACAAAAACCCGGTTAAAGTTTAACCGGGTTCTTACTAAGAAATTTATTTATTTTTTCGCGGCAGGCTTAGCGGCGGCGGCGGCAGGTTTCCCGGCAGCAGCAGGAGCAGCAGCAGCAGCGGCGGCAGGTTTAGCACCCGCAGCAGCAGGTGCAGTAGCAGCTTCTTCCTGTTTCAACTGACGCGTCAGCACGATGGAAGCGATGGGAATCCGGGGCGAATTCAGGATCTCATAATTCTCCGATTTCACATCTTCTACCCGTACGTTACCATTCAACTCCAGATTCGTCAGATCAACCTCGATGTTTTCCTTCAAATACTTCGGATAGGTCTTGATCTTGAGCGCCTTCATCTTCGTGATCAGCTTACCGCCATCTTTTACGCCCTTGGCAGCACCCGTAAATTTGATCGGAATCGTCGCTATCACCTTCTTATCGTCTACCAGCTCCAGGAAATCCGCATGGATCAAGGCATCCGTCACCTTGTCAAATTGCAGGTCCTTCAGGATACACCTGTAGGCCGTGCCGTCAACCTTGATCTCGGCCAACTGGAAATCAGGTGTATACACCAGTGTTTTGAACGATGTCGCCAGAGCTGAAAAATTCACCTCTTTTGCACCCCCGTAAATTACACCGGGCACTTTTTCCTCAGAGCGAAGTTGGCGGGTGGCTTGTTTGCCCATTTCGGTCCTGAGGTGTCCTTCGATTGTAATCGTCTTCATTATATATTTATTTAAAAATTACGCGTCTTTTCTTCTACACTGCGCCCCTACTTACTCCTCAACTGCGAATGAATAAACAGACCGGTAATGCTCCTGTTCTCATGCGCATTGCGGATAGCCACCGCAAACAACTCCGCCACACTCAACACCTTTATCTTCGGGCTCGGACGTTTCAACGGTATCGTATCACAAACCACCAACTCCTCCAGCACACTGTTCTCTATATTCTGATAGGCCGGACCGCTCAACACCGGATGCGTACACAAAGCCCTCACACTCCTCGCTCCCTTTTCCTTCAATAGCCCCGCCGCCTTGGCCAGCGTGCCCCCTGTATCACAGATATCGTCGATCAGCACAATATCCTTATCCATTACATCCCCGATCACCACCATGCTCGCAATCTCATTTGCCCGCTTCCGGTGCTTGTCGCAGATCACCATTTCTGCATTGAAATAACTCGCAATCTCCCGGATCCTGTTGGCACTACCCACATCGGGGGCCGCAAAGGTAAGATTTTCCATCTTAAGTTGCTCAATATAGGGGATAAAAATCGCGGAACTGTCCAGGTGATCCACAGGAATATCGAAATACCCCTGAATTTGCGGAGCATGCAGGTCCATCGTAATCACCCGATCCGCTCCGGCCGAAACTAACATATTGGCAATCAACTTACTACCAATAGCCACCCTGGGTTTATCCTTGCGGTCCTGCCGCGCATACCCATAGTAAGGGATGACAGCCACCACCTTGTAGGCCGACGCCCGCCGCGCAGCATCGATCATCAGTAAGAGTTCGAGCAGGTTCTCCGCAGGCGAACACGTGCTCTGCACCAGGAAGACCATATCCCCCCGGACACTCTCATTGAAAATAGGCTGGATCTCCCCGTCGCTGAAATGCTGAATAGTGATCGTCCCCGAAGGATGGCCGAATTGCTGAACTATTTTCTCCGCAAGGTATTTGGACCCCGTGCCGGAAAAAATCTTGGCTAAATGCTGCATAGATGGAAAATATGGACGAAGATATAAAAAAGCAGGCCAATCCGCATCGGGCGGATGGCCTGAAAATAATGTCATAAGATATCCACAGCACGAATAGCCTGCTAATCGTCACTAATACTCATTGCCATTTAGCAATATAGGCATGTTCCCGAACGGCCCCGTTAAGGATTCATTGATGCCAATTGAGGCTTCGCCGTGCTGATCAAAGCTGTTTTTTCGGCCGCTTTTGCAGCAGACCTCGCATTAAAAGCATAAAAAATAGAAGAACAAACGAAGATGGAGAAGAAAAGGGCTACTACATACATGCCGACGCAGAAAAGTAATGGCTGCCAGCCACCGATTGCATTAAAGGTTGTGCGTTTCATTGGATTTTAGATTAAAGTTTTCAAAGGCTACCTTTACGTGCTATCACGTTCAGTAGTAAATACGGATTAATAACGGGCTAAAGAAATCCTTATTTCGTTTCCCCGCTATAATATCACAAAATAATATTAAAGTTTGGATTATGCAAGCCCAGCAGCCAATAATAGTGGAAAAGAATCGACCCATAAAAGAATGGGCCGAAGATGATCGCCCGAGGGAAAAATTAATCGCCAAAGGGCCGCAGGCTCTGAGCGATTCAGAATTACTGGCCCTTCTCATCCCCGGCACCATCCACCATAATGCCCTCGACCAGGCCCGGGAGGTCCTCAAAAAAAACCAGGATAATCTCCAACTCCTGGGCAAACGCTCCGTCCGTGACCTGGTAAAAATGAAGATCAAGGGCTTCGGCGCCGCCAAGGCCACCGCCCTCGTAGCCGCCCTCGAACTCGGCCGGCGCAGACAGGCAGGGCTGTCCCCCGAACGGCCGGTCATCAAAGACACCAAGACCGCAGCTGCCTATTTACAACCCCTCCTCGCAGACTATCACCACGAAGTATTCATGGTTCTGTACCTCGATCAATCAGGAGGACTTAAACACCACGGTACCCTTAGCCAGGGCGGTATCACCGCCACCATCGTCGATCCGCGGCTGATCTTCAAAAAAGCCCTCGAAGAAAGCGCGGTCAGCATCATCATCAGCCATAACCACCCCTCGGGCAGCCCGCAGCCCAGCAAAGCGGACGAAGCACTGACCCAAAAGATCAAAGAAGGCGCCGGTCTTCTGGACATCCGGCTGCTGGACCATATCATCGTGGGAGAGAAAGGCTATTTCAGCTTCGCCAACGAAGGACTGCTGGCCTGAAATATCCGGAGGCGTTACTGCTGACCCGAAAATAAAAAAAGGCCGCCCCATTTATCGATGAGACGGCCTCTTTGACTATGCTTTAATTTTCAGCTCACTTATTTTTCCGTATCCCACCATACCGGCGACGCCAACGTCACCGAATCCTGCGGCTGAGGGTTCGCCAGTTGCTCGTTCGTCGGATAAGGCCAGCGCCTCGGAATATAAGGCACATAAGCATTTTGCACCACCGATAATACCGGGTAACCCGTCCGCCGCCAGTCATTATAAGGCTCCAGGCCCAGGTAATCAGCCACATACTTCTCCGTAATGATCGACTGCAGGGCGGTATTAGCCGTCAGTGTCGGCCTCGAGCTCGTCGCCAGGTAGACAGTTTCAAGAGAATCCGTCACCCCCAGCATATCCATATCGGCCTTGATGGCAGCCCTGTAGATCGGGTCAGCAGCCGCAGCACCCTGCGTGATAAAAGTCGCTTCCGCCTGGATAAACAATTGTTCGCTGTAAGTAGCCAGGTACAAAGGCGCATTCAACCCGGCATAAGCCGTATTCACAATCGAAAAATCATAAGGATTGGTATATGGTGTAGGTGCGCCCGAGGGGCGGCCGACATAGAGCCCGGAATCCGCACCGGCAGAGGCCGGTGCCGCCAGGATCGGCAGCCTGGGATCATTATTGCCCTGTACCAGGTCGATAAAATACTGGGCAAGCACCACCCCACCGGCGGCATTATCGGTATTCTCGTACCAGGGGCTGCCATCCTGCGTGGGATAGGGCACCAGCGCATTGTCGCTATTGGAGCCAAAACCCAGCGCCAGTTCCGTCAGGGCGGAATCAGCCTGCGTCGCCGCCGTCCGGCCCGGCGCATTGCTCAGCCTGAGATAATAACGGGCCTTCATCATGTGGATCCACTTTGTCCAGGCTGTCATGTCCCCGCCATAAATATAGTCATCCGTTGAAGGGGCGATCTTACTGCCCGGCTGACTGGCATAATACAACGCGCTGTCCAGCAGAGTCTGAATGTCCCCATAGATGGTTTGCTGGGGATCATATACCGGCTTGGTGATCGCCGGTAATTGTAAAGCCTGCGACCAGGGAATGTCTCCCCACAGGTCCGTGGTGATCGCCAGCGAATAGGCCGTTAAGGCAAATCCAATCGCTGTATACTGGGTATGACCTGCCGGCTCCGCCTCCTGGATCATCTGCTTCAGGTTCTCCAGGATATTCGGGTACACCGTGAACGTCCAGGTATTATTGACATCCGCCGGTTGAATAAAATAAATCTCGACCGTCGGCAACGCCTGGTTGAGTGATAACTGCTGCATCCAGTAGTTGCTCGTAGTAGCGGGAAATCCACCCACCACATTCGTGGCGAGATTGACCTCGACCGGCGGTACGATAACGACCTCCGGAACCGTCAATGGATCATTGGGATCCTTATTGATGTTCAGGAATTTCTTGCAACCGGAAAAGACCATCGCTCCGATCGCCAGCACGAAACTATATCTGATGTATTTTTTCATTGTTCTTGTTTTGGAATGACTTAAAAAGTAGCCCTTAATCCAAGGATGAAGCTCCTGTTGGTCGGAGCCGTAAAGTTCGCAAAACCCTGTCCGTTGCCGCTGCCATTCAGGCTCACTTCCGGATCGGAACCCTGGTAGTTCTTATGCAGGATAAAGTTAGTGCCCGTAGCCGTCAGCGTCAGCGATTTAAACAGGGTCCCCTTCAAAAGACCTCCTGCAAAATTGTACGACAACGCTACCGAACGCAATTTCAGGAAAGAGGCATCTTCCACCGAAGTTTCGTCGATGGTGGCATAATGATCCTGGAAATAAGTCTGATTCGTCTGGATCACCTGGGTATTTACCTTCCCTGTGCTTTGCACGATACCCGGCAGAATGGTAGACCCATCCCGGATGGCCGTCCGCTTAGAGGTACCGTAGGTATCCAGGTAGTGGTCGTCGAAGTTGATGACCTGACCGCCATGTTTCCAATCCAGCACGAAAGTGAAGGCAAATCCTTTATAGTTCAGGGTGTTGGTCATGCCGGCCAGCCATTTCGGCGTCACATTGCCGATCGGTCCGAGCGTATCGTTCAGAATGCCATACCCGTTATCATCGATCAACATCTTGCCCTGCGAATTACGCAGATAGCTCGTCCCATAGATCACTCCATAAGCCTGGTGGGCATAGGCAAAGATCCCCGGATCGGTAAAGCCGGCGAATTGGAGATAGCTTACTCCTGGCGCCAACGCCAGCACCTCGTTCTTATTCTTCGTCCAGTTGACATCCACGTGCCATTGGAAATCCCTGGTCTTGACGGGCGTAAAGCCTAATTCCAGCTCCACACCCTTATTGTCCATGCTGCCGGCATTCAACGTCGCACTGGCAAAGCCCGTTGCGCCTGACAACGGCACACCGGATGTCAGCAGATTAGTACTCTTCTTATCGTAATAGGTGACATCGAGGGTTACCCGGTTATTGAACCAATGTGTCTCGATACCCGTTTCGAATTCGTTAATGGACTCATTCTTCAGCGGGTAACCATAATTGGTCGTCAGCGTGTAGCCGTTCTGCCCGTTGAAGGGGAATTGCACATTGCCCACGACTCCGGACTGATACCAGGGGTTAGTCAGCGAATAAGGTCCGATGGCGTCATCACCTACCTTTGAGTAGGCAACCCGCAATTTGCCAAAGTTCAGCACACTGTTATTCTCCATATGTAGCGGCTGCGTGAAAATAAAGCCCGCACTGGCCGATCCATAGGTATAGAAATTATGGCCTATCGTTAATACCGAAGTGCCATCATACCGGCCCGTCACAGCCAGCGTCAGCATCTTCTTCCACTCCGCACTGGCCTGGCCATAAAAGCCGACCTTCCGCTTTTCATAATACCCATAGCTGGAAGTCACCGTCGTGGCATTACCAATATTATATAGCCCGGGGATCGACAGGCCTACCCCCTGCACAAAATCACTGTTATTGTAATTGGTCAGGATATTGTTACCCAGCAGCAGGTCGCCGAACCAGTCGGAGCTAAAATCCTTATGGGCGTGAACAATGATGTCATTGTTGAAATTCTGGAATTGATTCGTCCGGTTGTATACCCGTCCTGCTTCATAGGAAGATGTACCCTCTACTACCCCTGTATTTTCATGATAAGTCAACACATCAGTGTACATGTCGGCACCCAGCCTTTCTGTTACACTCAGCCAGGACAATGGATTGTAGGTCAGGTTGACCACCGGCAGGATCCTGTCGATCTTGTCCAGCAAGCCCGTATTGGCCAACAGCCAGTAGGGGTTATTCCTCGCAGCCGTCCGATACAGTTGCTGCGTACCATCCGGATTCGTGATCGGGAAAGGATTCCAGGTAATGGGAGCAGCCAGCACCGTCCATAACGGGGCGGCCAGGCCGTTTCCCTCTTCCAACCGGTTATTGTCTACATGAACATAATTGAACTGCGTCGTCAGCTGCAGCTTGGGCGTGATCGCCGTCACATACTTGACGAAAAAGGAGTTCCGGATGAAATTGGTCGTCGGCTCCGTACCATCCGTCTTGGAATAGGAATAAGACGCCACATAGCTCGACCGGTCGTTAAATCCCGAGACACTGAGATTTTCGTCCCAGGTGTGGCCGGTTTGAAAAAACATCTTCAGCGGGTCGTAAGTCTTAACAGGCGCCCCATTCACTTGCAGGGTATCCACCTTAGGACCCCAGGAATAAGAGTTCCAGTCACCTTCGATATTCCCATTAGTATAAACCCCGCCTAATCCCTGTCCCCATCCGAGCTGTCTTTCCGGCAAGTTCGCCTTGTCGATGGAATAGCTGCTGGACAGGCTGACCGACGGCTTTCCGGACCGGTTCCCATATTGACCATTCTTGGTAGTGATCAGCACGGCGCCCTTGGATCCGCTGGAACCATACAATGCCGTAGCCGCCGCACCCTTCAATACCGTAATGCTTTCGATGATGTTCGGGTCGATGTCGATCGCCCGGTTAGATGTTCCGCCGGCACTGAGCGAACCGTCCGGGTTGCCTGCTTCACTATTGTCCATCGGAACCCCATCGATGACAAATAAGGCGGTATTATCCCCCAACAAGCTACTGTTTCCCCTGATCGTGATCCGGGTAGAACTCCCCGGCATCCCGCTGGAATTAGTGACCTGAACACCGGCTATCTTTCCGTCCAGCGCATTGACGATATTGTCCTGCTTCGTTTCCAGCAAGGCAGTACCCGTGACTTCCTGCGTGGAATAGGCCAGCATCCGCTTGTCCCTCCTGACGCCGAGCGCCGTCACGACCACTTCCGACAGACTGGCGTCGGTCTGTTTTAAGGAGATGGTTACATTGGGAGAATCGCCAACCTTGAACTCCTGGGTCTCAAAGCCAACGCCACTGACGATCAGCAGCCGATTGCCCGCGATATGAATGGTGAACTTTCCGTTGGCGTCCGTACTCGTCCCGCCTTTCACCCCTTTAACTGCTACCGTTGCACCGGGGATCGGCAAGCCATTGGGATCTGTGATCGTTCCTGTGACCTCTCTGGTCTGAGCAAATGCCAGTACCGAACAGCATACCAGCATTGTCAATAGCATAAGAATTTTACGCATGTCTCTGTTTTGGTGGTTTAACCGGCAAAAGCGCCGGAATAATCAATTAAATAAAAAGGCTAATGTGTTGCCCGAAAGTGGGCATGAGCTTAGATGAGTACTCGTTGTTTCATGTGACGTAGTTTTGGTGTTTTTTAAAATGTTGAAAGTCAGCAATAACGATAAGGCAAATATAAAAAAGGTTAGCAATAATGACCTGCCCTTGGATGGCAGGATTTTAACTAATGTTAACTAAAACTTAACAATTTATAAGATTAGACAGGTGGATACCAGTAAAAGCTGCAATAAATCCGGGTAATTAGGTTGGAAAAAACAAATTAGAAAAAAAGCTATTCAAGCCTGGAGTACGCTTCGATCACCCTGGGCATGCCTCGACCGATTCAGGCCTGGGCTGTCGGGCCACCGAAATTCATCGGCAGCTGCACCTCTTCCAGGTCCTGGATCTTCCCATTGGCTGTCTCGAAGCGGGCGACGTTTTCCGTCAGGGCTTTCATGAATCGCTTGGCATGCTGGGGCGTCAAAATGATGCGGGATTTGACCTTGCTCTTCGGCGTACCGGGCATCACATTGACAAAGTCGATCACGAACTCTGCATGCGAATGGGTAATGATGGCCAGGTTCGCATATTCTCCTTCTGCCACTTCTTCACTGATCTCGATATTCAGCTGGTTGCCGGGTTGATGAGTGTCCGCCATATAAAGATTTAATAAAAAATTTAAGGCAAGATACAACAAGATACAAAAGAAGAGGCCGTCTCACCAGAAAAAGTAGACGGCCTCTCTTTTCATTATGTCCCGGCAAGCTCCGCTCGACATCCTACTCCCAGAACAACGCAGCCGTCAATGCATCTATGCCTCCCGGCAATGCCGCAACAGCAGCAGCAGTATTGGTCGGGTTGGAAGTCGTTTCATTGGGGGGATAGGTGAACCGCAACGGAAAGCTCGTAGCGGCGCCCTGTGGCGGGCTCACCACATTGATATTGGGATAACCCAGCCTTCTTTCGTCCGTCCAGGAATCCCAGTTCTTGTTATAATTGGCAATAAATTCCTGGTAGCCTATGACCTGTTGCCAGCTGCTGCCGGCCGTGCTGTAGGCCACACTAGATTGCGCCAGGTAGGTAGCCGCATCAGATGCGGCGCCACCCCAGAATTCAATAGATGCAGTGATGGCGCTATCGTAATTCAATGCAGCAGCTATAGCATTGGGACTACCTGTAACCAACCCCTGGGCCTGGGCTTCCGCCAGGTAAAA
>PMUF01000237.1 GCA_003167015.1 Chitinophagaceae bacterium
CCTATCAGCCTGGCGCTGATCTTCCTCCTGCTGTTCATCATGTTCGGCAATTTAAAGGATGCCGCGCTGGTGTTCCTCAACGTCCCCTTCGCCATCGTCGGCGGGGTGATCGCCCTGCATGTCACGGGCACCAATTTCAGCATCTCGGCAGGTATAGGCTTCATCGCCCTGTTCGGCATCTGCATACAGGACGGGGTACTGCTGATCACCGTCTTCAAGCATAACCTCGAGCATATGCATAACCAGAGTCATTCGCTGTATACTGCCATCAAGCTGGGGGTCAATTCCCGGATCCGTCCCGTCATGATGACGGCGCTGATGGCGGCCATCGGTCTGTTCCCGGCGGCAGTCTCCCATGGCATCGGCTCGGAAAGCAGCCGGCCGCTGGCCCGGGTGGTGATCGGCGGCATCCTTTGCGCCATGATCTTCTCCCTGCTGGTATTCCCACTCATCTTTGGCTGGGCCTACCGTAAAGTAGATACCAAGTACCGGGGTGAGATAGGATAAACAGACTAGTCTATACGTTAATGATAGCCCGGGCTCGCCGGGCTATCATTCTTTTTACTAATTTCAGGTATGAATTTTAAAAAGATAAATAACGTCTCCGGCTGGATAGTCTGCGCCATTGCCTGCACCGTGTATATCATCACCAGGCAGCCTACCGTTAGTTTCTGGGATTGCGGGGAATTTACGCCTGCCGCCTATAAACTGCAGATCACCCACGCCCCGGGAGCACCCCTGTTCATCCTGCTGGGCAGGCTATTTATCATCCTGTTCAGCGGCAACTGGGACGCGACGCTCGCTAACCCGCACGCAGCCATCCAGGTGAACCTGCTGTCCTCGCTAAGCAGCGGATTTACCATTCTCTTCCTCTTCTGGACCATCACCCATCTCGCCAAAAGATTGATGACGACGAAAGGAGAAGTCCTCTCAACGGAAAAAACGATCGCCATCATCGGCGCCGGTGCCGTAGGCGCTTTAGCATTTGCCTTCTCCGACTCCTTCTGGTTCTCTGCTGTCGAAGCCATCGTATTCGGGGTATCCCCTCTGTTCATCGCCATGAGCTTCTGGACGATCATGAAATGGGAAGAGCATGCGGATGAACCCGGCGCCGATCGGTGGATCGTACTGCTGGCTTATATCATCGGGTTGTCTATCGGGGTGCACCTGCTCAGCCTGCTCAGTATACCGGCTATCGTCATGACATATTATTTCCGGCGTTTCCGGTTTTCACGCAAAGGCATGCTGCTGGCCTTTCTGATCGCCTGCGTCCTCACCGGGGTGGTACAGTTCCTGATCATCCAGGATACCATCAAGGTCATGGGATGGTTCGAACTGCAGTTTGTCAATAGTCTCGGGCTGCCTTTCAATTCCGGGTGTTTCTTCTTCATTCTTTTGCTGGTGGCACTGATCGTCTGGGGTATCCGCTGGGGAAAGAAACATGCGAAATATTATTTGCAGCTGGGACTGTACTGCTTTGCCTTTATCCTGCTCGGTTATTCTCCTTACGCCGTGATCCTGATCCGGGCGAATGCCGAACCGGCCGTCAACATGCAGAATGTCAACAATCCTATCGAGCTGGTCGCCTACCTGGACCGTTCACAGTATGGAGAATGGCCCATTCTCTCCGGGGCTGATTTTACAGCCAAACCGATCAACCAGGAAGAGACCGGGAATATTTATTATAAGAATGAAACCACCGGCAAATATGAAGTGGTGGGCAAGAAGCAGCGGCTGGACTATGACCCTTCCGATACCCGGATGTTTCCGCGGCTATGGGACACCGATAATTCCCAGGGCCATGTCGATTACTATAAATCCAGGCTGGGGCTCGGGGACGGGGATGTTCCTACCGGCGGGGATGACCTGCGCTGGCTGCTGGATTACCAGTTCAACTGGATGTACTGGCGATATTTTATGTGGAACTTTGCCGGCCGTCAGAATGACCTGCAGGGCATCGGTAATCCCCGGGATGGCAACTGGATAACAGGGATCTCTTTTTATGACAACCTCCGGCTGGGGGATCAGAGCAGGATGCCGGATTCACTCAGGCAAAATAAGGCGCATACCACTTTGTTTTTGTTACCCCTGCTGCTGGGTGTGCTGGGACTGGTCTTCCAATGGCGGCGGGATAAGGCCGGCGCCGTCGTGGTATTCCTGCTGTATTTCTTTACGGGGATCGCGATCGTCCTTTACCTCAACCAGGCAGGGCCGCAGCCGAGAGAAAGGGATTATTCCTATGTAGGTTCTTTTTATGCCTTTGCCATCTGGATAGGTCTCGGGGTGTTGTTCGTATACGACTGGCTCAAACGCAGTAAACTGGCCGGGCTCACCGCAGCCGGGCTTGCCATGGCCGTCTGTATGCTGGCCGTACCCGTGCTGATGATCGGCCAGGAGTGGAAGGCCCATGACCGGTCGCACAAGACCCTGGCCAGGGATGCGGCCTCCGACTACCTGAATTCCTGCGCGCCGCAGTCTATCCTTTTCACCGGCGGAGATAATGACACCTACCCTCTCTGGTATGACCAGGAGGTGGAGAATATCCGTCCCGACGTACGCGTCGTCGTGACGAGCCTGCTGGGAACCGACTGGATGATCAACCAGCTACGGCGTAAGATCAACCAGAGTGAACCTATTGCCATGAGCTGGTCCCCGGATAAATACGTGGGGGATAACCGGAATTACATTCCCTTCTCCGACCAGGGAAAGGTTCCGAAAGGAGCTTATATGGACCTTAATGACGCGATGGCTTTTATGGGCAGCGATAGTAACCAGCTGCAAACACAAGGCGGTGAAAGCATCAACTATTTCCCTACGCATAATTTTTCAATCCCGGTGGATAAGCAGGTGGTCATCGCCAACGGTACGGTGGCAGCAAAGGACAGTGCACGTATCCCGGACAAACTGGATTTCACCATTTCCGGAAATAATCTCTTCAAGAATGACCTGGCGGAGCTCAATATCATTGCCGCCAACAAGTGGCGGCGCCCCATTGCTTTTACAGAGCCCATGGCCCTGGGACTCAACAGCTATCTCCGGAGTGACGGGCTGGCGTATCGCCTGATGCCTCTCGACCCCGATCCCGATAGAAGCAACGTTGACGTGGACACGATGTACCGGAATCTCATGCACCGGTTCAAATTCGGGGGGGCGGAGAATCCCGATATGTATTTTGACGAGAATGGACGACGTACCCTGATGTCGCTTCGCAATGCCTTTTCTGCGCTGGGGCAGACGCTGGCAACCCACGGCAGCAAAGACAGCGCCTTAAAAGTACTGAACTATGGTTATACCATGCTGAACCGGACTACCCTGGCCTATGGGATGACCTCCGCATACAACCAGCAGGATATCTCCGGCCTGCAGTATGCCTTTGCCTTTTACCTGGCAGGAGACCCGGTCAAAGGGCGGCAGATAGCCGATGCCGTGTTGCGGGACTGTCATCAGCAGGTGGATTATTACAATTCCTTATCGGAAACGCAGGCGGCGGATTTCAGCCGGGATCTTCAGACGGCCCGTCAGATCATCTCCCAGGCTGAGGGATTAGAGGCACAGTTCGCCAAACCGGCGGCATCGTCGGAGACACCTAAGCCACAGAAATAAAATGAAGTATTTGCTCACCCTCAACCTGATCCTTTCGACCGTATCCTTGCCGGCCCAGAATTTTTTTAAGTCTTCCACGCAGTACAACCCTGGCCGTGTCAACGGGGTGATCATCACCGAATCTGCCATCGGGACCGTCACCACTATCGGCCTGCAATATCTTTGGTATAAAAAATTCCCGCACAGCAAATTCCATTTCTTCAATGACAATGCGGAATGGTTGAACGTCGATAAGGTCGGTCATGCCACCACCGCCTATAATATCGCCGCTTTCCAAAATAACCTGATGCGCTGGGGCGGTATCCGTAGCGGAACAGCCGCGTTGATCGGCACGCTCACCGGGCTGGGATTTATGACCATGATCGAGGTCATGGATGGCCATTCCGCCAAATGGGGCTTCTCCAAAGGGGATATGCTGGCCAATATTGCCGGCTGCGTGTTGTTCGAAGGCCAGCAGCTGCTATGGCATGAACAACGCATTAGTCTCAAATACTCCTATCATGGTACCCTCTTCCCGCAATATTACCCGGCCGAACTGGGCAGCAATCTGCCGCAAAAGATGTTGAAGGACTATAACGGGCAAAGCTATTGGCTGTCCTTCAATATCGCCAGCTTCCTGCCCGCCTCCGACCATTTCCCCCGATGGCTGAACGCGACAGTAGGATACGGCGCCGAAGGCATGATCGGCGCAAGGGATAACCCCGCTGAAATAGATGGCAAACCCATCCCCTCCTTCCAACGCTACCGGCAATTCTACTTCTCCTTCGATACCGACCTCTACCGCATCAATGGCCTCTCTCCCCTCGCCTCCTCCCTGCTGGAACTCAACCGGGTCATCAAGACTCCTGCCCCTGCCCTGGAATTCAATGAAGTCCGGGGATTCGTCTTCCATCCCATCTATTATTAAAAATTATTCAAATACGTCCGGCCGGATTTTAATATTGATCCTGTAGAGAAAACGGCTATATTCGCTCCATGCGTTAACTACTCCTTAACGCCTCCTTAACACCACCTCATTAATTGCTGACCATATGAATAATATCCTGAAAGGCATTTTAGCCTTTTCCCTGAAGAATAAATATTTCATTTTTTTTGCCACGCTCCTGCTGGTGGCTTACGGCGTCATCACCTTTAAGAACATGCCCATCGAGGCCTTTCCCGATGTGACCAATACGGAGATCACGATCATCACGCAATGGCCCGGTCGCAGCGCTGAAGAAGTGGAGAAATTCGTGACCATACCGTTGGAACTGGCCATGAACCCGGTGCAGCAAAAGACCAGCCTGCGTTCGACCTCCATCTTCGGATTGTCGGTCGTCAAACTGATCTTCGACGATGGCGTCCAGGACACCTATGCCCGTCAGCAGGTGAACAACCTGTTGCATGACGCAGACCTGCCGGATAACGTCGATCCCGATGTGCAGCCGCCAACCGGTCCTACCGGTGAGGTCTTCAGGTATACCCTAGAAAGCACCTTCCGGGACCCACGCGAACTAAAGACCATGCAGGACTGGGTGGTCGATCGTAATCTGCGGGCCATCCCGGGTGTCGCCGACATCGTCAGCTTTGGGGGCATGGTCAAGATCTATGAGATCCGGGTAAATCCGCAGGTGCTGACCAACCTGGGCATCACCCCTCTCGACGTCTATAATGCCGTCGGAAAGAGTAATATCAATATCGGCGGAGACATCATTAAAAAGAACTCGCAGGCGTACGTGGTCAGGGGCATCGGGCTGCTGAATGATATCAATGAGATCAGGAACATTATCGTCGAAGACAACAATGGCATCCCCGTGCTCGTCAGGGATGTGGCGGATGTAGAGATCTCCAACGTGCCCCGGCTGGGCGAAGTAGGCCGGACGGATGCCATCGACTCAGCGGGGCACCGGAAACTCCGGGATAACCCGGATGCCGTGGAGGGCATCGTACTGATGCGAAAGGGAGAGAACCCGGATGTGGTGATCAGGGGATTAAAAACGGAACTCGAAAAACTCAACGGCCGGATCCTGCCGGCAGATACGAAACTCATCCCGTTTTACAACCGCGAAGATCTGATCAGGTATGCGACACATACCGTCCTTCACAACCTGGTGGAAGGCATGTTGCTGGTGACCCTGATCGTGTCCATGTTTATGTTCAACTGGCGGACCACGCTCATCGTGTCCATCATCATCCCTCTTTCCCTCCTGTTTGCGTTTATCTGCCTGCACCTGATGGGGATGTCGGCCAACCTGCTGTCGCTGGGCGCCATCGACTTCGGGATCATTATCGACGGCGCCGTGATCATGGTGGAAGGGCTCTTCGTGCAGCTGGACAAGAAGGTCCACGAGATAGGGATGGCACGTTTTAACCAGTTATCCAAGTTGGGCATGATCCGAAAAAGGGGCGCCGAACTGGGGAAGGCTATTTTCTTTACTAAGCTGATCATCATCACCGCGCTGCTGCCCATCTTTTCCTTTCAGAAGGTGGAAGGGAAAATGTTCTCGCCACTGGCTTACACGCTGGGATTCGCTCTGCTGGGAGCGCTGATCTTCACGCTGACCCTCGTACCGGTGCTGGTAGGGGCACTCCTGCGAAAAAATGTAAGGGAGAAGCACAATCCCATTACACATTTCATGACTGGTTCGATCATGCGCGGTTTCCGTTTCGTCTTCCACCATAAACGGCTGTCGCTGGCGGTCGCCGTGATCGGCGTGGTAGCGGGATTGTATTCCTTTCGTTTTCTCGGTTCGGAATTCCTGCCCGAACTGAATGAAGGTTCGATCTGGGTCAGGGCCACTTTGCCCTATAGCATCTCGCTGGATACCTCCGTCGCCAGGGCCCGGGAAATGCAGGCGATTATCATGCGGTTCCCGCAGGTCAGCCGCGTCATGTGCCAGACAGGCCGGCCCGATGACGGAACGGATGTCGCCGGGTTTTATAACAATGAGTTCGGCGTAACGCTCTATCCCCAGGAGGACTGGAATCCCGCCATTTCCAAGGAAGAATTGATCGACACCATGAACAGGGCCCTGTCCATTATCCCGGGCGTGGACTACAATTTCTCTCAACCCATTATGGACAATGTGGAGGAGGCTGTATCCGGCGTCAAAGGATCGATCTGCGTAAAGATCTACGGTGATTCGCTGAACTATATGGAAACCCAGGCGGAAGCGGTGAATAATATCCTGAAATCCGTTACCGGGATCGAAGACCTGGGCGTCATCCGTAATATTGGTCAACCGGAACTGGACATCGACCTGGATCAGAGCAAAATGGCGCTATACGACGTCTCCACTGCCGATGCCAATGCCGTCATCGAGATGGCCATCGGCGGAAAGGCAGTCAGCCAGTTGTATGAAGGGGTCCGTAAATTCGATATCCGCATCCGGTTTCCCGAACAATACCGTGCGACTGAAGACGATATCGGCAATTTGATGGTCCCGACACAAAGCGGATCCAAGGTGCCCGTGCAGGAGATAGCCCGGATCTCGAAGTCCACGGGTCCCTGCCTGATCTTCAGGGACGATAACCAGCGGTATGCAGCCGTCAAGTTCTCCATCCGTGGCAGAGACATGGGCAGCACCATCGCGGAGGCTCAGCAGAAGGTCGACCAGGTGGTGCATTTGAAAAAAGGCTATTCCATGGAATGGCAGGGAGATTTCGAGAACCAGCAGCGCGCGACCAAACGACTGACGGAAGTGGTGCCCATTAGCCTGCTGCTGATCTTTCTCCTGCTCTTTGCCATGTTCGGCAATCTGAAAGACGCCGGGCTGGTCTTTCTCAACGTGCCCTTCGCCGTCGTCGGCGGGATCATGGCCCTGCTGATCACGGGCACCAACTTCAGTATTTCCGCGGGCATCGGGTTCATCGCCCTGTTCGGGATCTGTATCCTGGAAGGGGTATTGCTGATCACTGCTTTCAAACGTAACCTGGATCTGATCCGTCACAGCGAAAGCCCCCTGTACACGTCCATCAAACTGGGCGTCAACGAGCTGATCCGGCCGGTGATGATGACGGCGCTGATGGCCTCTATCGGCCTGCTGCCCGCGGCCATTTCGACCGGCATAGGTTCCGAAAGCTCCCGTCCGCTGGCCCGTGTAGTGATCGGAGGACTGATATGCGCGACGATCTTCTCTTTACTGATCTTTCCGCTGGTCTTCTTCCTGTCTTACCGGAAGGTAGATACGCTGCACCAGAAAGAAGAGGATAAAATATAGCTGGAATCATTACTTTTGTTCACCGTTAAAAAAGGCCCCTCACTATGGATTCCAACACCCTCTATATTATCGCGATCGTCTTTGCCCTGTTACTGGCTGGTATATTGGCGTGGCTTTTCATCAAACAGCGCCGCCAGATGAAAGAGGCAGAGAAAAAGCTGGCCGCGGATCAAAAACCGCCGGCCGACGGACTCCCTTCCCGTCAATTGCAATTACAGGCCTATGAGCGGCTGATCCTGCTGACCGATCGCATTGCCCTGCCCAACCTGATCCAGCGGGTCAATCAGCCGGGACTTAGCGCCCGCGAGATGCAATCCCTGCTGACCCTCAGCATCCGGCAGGAATTCGAACACAATATCACCCAACAGCTCTATGTCAGCCCCGAAGCCTGGGATGCCGTCCGCAACTATAAGGACCAGAACCTGCTGATCGTTAACCAGGTCGGTTCATTTCTCCCGGAAGGCGCCGGAGGTAACGACCTGAATCGTCAGTTGCTGGATCTGCTGATGCAGAATCCCAAGGCTTCACTGCAAAATGTGGTGTCGGAAGCCTTAAGCTATGAAGCGAAAAAATTGCTCTAGCGGCGGGGGAAACTAACGGTGATGAGGGCGACCTTTTAGTAAATAAATTCGCGGCTGGTCCTGACACCCGCACCCGAGAGGGTCAGTATGTAGATGCCATGCGCGTGCGTTCCGAATGATATATCCTCCGCCGGATCTCCGGCCTGTTCCTGCAGCACCTGCCGGTACAGCATTTTTCCATCCGTCGACCAGATATTCAGTTGATAAGTACCCGTTGCCGCGAAATGTAACAAGGTCCTGAGGTCTCCGCCTTCTGCCGCAACGCTGCGGATTCCGGTCTGGCCGGTGGCGGAGGACAGATCGACGGCTATCACGGGCGACCATGCGCTGCTGCCATCCGGCTGTTGCGCCATGATCCGGTAAAAGACGGTGGAAACGGCAGGCGCCGATGCATCCTGGTATTGAAAGGCTGTAGCCCCGGCGCCGGTCAGCTGACCGATGTCGGTGAAATTCGTCCCGTCTGCCGAACGCTGGATGATATAATTCGTCCCGTCGGCAAAACCCGAAGCCTGCCACTGCAGATCGACTGCCCCGGCGGCGGCGGTTCCGGTGAGGTCCAGGGATTGAATGGCCAGCGTAGTGGGCGACGTCTGTCCCTTGATGGTGATGTTGTCCGTCACGAAGCGATTATCGCCGCCTGAAGTCGTGACGGAATTGTAGCCATATAAACGAAAGGTCACGGTAGAACCGATAGATTGAAATGCAGCAGGCAAAGTGACGGTGAATGTTTGATAGCTGGTCGTCAGGGCGCCGCTGGAGATGACGCTGGTGTAGCCATCGAGACTGGACGCCAGGACCCAGTTCTCGGGTCCCGATCCCGCGGCCGTTCCTGTCGTACTGCGCCGGAGAGCCAGGGAGACGGTATTCAGCACCAGGTAATAGTTGGAGTTCGCTGTAAGGGTGAACTGAAAATAGGCGTTGGCGTCGATAGTCGTGGTAGTGGGCCAACCGTCCTGGCCGTAAAAATCCGTGCCGTTAAAAGCGATGCTGCCTATATCCGACCCTACCGTTACATTACTGGCTGTCAGAAATTCGCCGCCGCCGACCGCAGCAGCAGTGGTATTGTTGAAAGTCCAGGTAGCAGCCGTCTGGGCGCTGGTGACTGAGGCAGGCAGCAGACCACTTATGAACAGGGCAAAGGGTAAGAGGCGCGGATTTTTCATTTATATACAGATTATCACCACGCTAAAGGGCAAAGGCATTGCCACATTATAATTAGATGATAATCATTAGTCTATGTTCATACGCGCCTCACAGGTTTTCCCAAATACAGACAACCCTTCCCGCTATGGGTATGATTCCCGGGATTATTCCCCCTCTTTGACGGTATGGGGTGACTTGTCCAGTTCCTGGTAGATATTCAACAGCAGTTGGCTGTTACTTTGCAGTTTGGCGACGAGTTCTTCCACTTTCAACCGTTCTATGCGCAGCTGCTCTTCCAACTCATCGATAATCAGCTGCCGGGCATCCAGTTGTTGGCGGACCTGGCTGTATTGCGCCTCCACCATGGCCAGCGCGGCTGCCGGCGGCAGACCACTTTTGTTTTCTTCCATCGATAGCAGCAGATCCTGGTACCGGCGTTCCGACCGGTTGAGCTCTTCTTTCAGTAACTCATACCGTTGATCGGCCTGGANNTCCCTGCCTTTCCACTCGCTGATATTTTCTTTCCCCCATTGGTCATTATTAGATTGATCACTCTTATCAGAGGGATCAATCTCCCCACTCTCCTCACTCTCCTCACTTTCCCTGTACGATAGTAAATCGTCCGGCAGTTGGGACATCCTTTCGGGCTCCATGGCGTTATCCAGGCCTTCCACAGACAGGCGCAATCCACCCGGTTCCGGCATTCTTCGCCGGTAATGAAGCCAGGTCGTAACCAGCAGCGAAATAATGATCAATGGCAGGCAAATCCATAGTACGATACGAAGGTATTGCCCTAATTCATACAGGTCGATGGTCGGTAAATGCATGGTAGAGAGATTAAAGTAAAAATGCTCTCAATTGATTGATAAAGGTTTAGATCAGAAAAAAAGGTGACATTATCCGGCGGTACTAAGGAGATGGGAATAATAAAAAAGCAATATTCACGCCAAAAAAGCTGTTGTTGACCGACTCCCGGCAAGGGGTATTGCCGCCTACGTAAAAGCCCCCGGTGGCACGGGATTTTAGCACACATTTGGTATACTTATTCATTAAAACGTCTAACATGAATCTCAGTAAAAAAATGATCGCTTGCGCTACACTGGTCATAGCGCTCTTTTCCTTTTCTTCCACCTACGCGCAACGTGGTGGTGGAATGATGGATACGGCCGCCCAGCGCCAACGGATAGAAGCCAGAGTGCAGAAGGCGAAGTCGGACCTGAATCTTACGCAGGTACAGACAGATTCCCTGAGGGCCATCTCTCTGGAATTCAGTCAGAAAATGCGTGATATTTTTATGGATCCTGCCAACCAGGGCCTGAGCCGCGAAGATAGGATGGCTAAGATCCAGCCATTGAGGGATGCACAGAATACCCGCATCCAGGCTGTTCTGGGACCCGACCTTTTCAAGAAGTACCAGGATTGGGAACAGCAGAATCGCCCGCAACGTGGCGGCGGTGGAGGTGGTGGAAACCAATAAATGAATCGACAAAAATCAAACAAAAAGGAGACAAATCGTCTCCTTTTTTCTTTACTGCTTTTTTTGCTCTTTCACCCAGTTGTCCCTTAGGGTAGCTGTCCGGTTAAAGATCAGCAGGTCTTCCGAGCTGTCCTTATCCAGGTAGAAATATCCTTTCCGCAGGAATTGATAGTGTTCATTGAATTTCACCTGCCGCAAAGCCGGTTCGGCATAAGCCGCCGTTACCTGCAGCGAGTCCGGATTGATATATTCTTTGAAATCTCCGTCTTCATTGGCCGGGTCTTCGACCCGGAACAGGCGGTCATACAGCCTGACCTCCGCGACGATGGCATGCACGATACTGACCCAATGGATCGTAGCCTGTACCTTGATGTTGGACTGCTCCCCGCCGCTCTTGCTTTCCGGCAGATAGGAACATCGCAGCTCGGTTATTTTTCCTGTAGCATCTTTGACGACCTCATCACATTGGATGATGTAGGCGCTCTTTAGCCGCACCTTCTGACCCGGCGCCAGCCGAAAGAACTTCTTCGGCGGGTTTTCCATAAAATCCTCGCGCTCGATATACAGTTCCCGGCTAAAAGGCACCTGCCGGTGTGTAGACTCAGGATCTTCGGGGTTGTCTTCCACCGGCAACCATTCTTCCTCCGGCCCGTAGTTGGTCAGCACGATCTTCAACGGATCGAAGACGACCATGCGGCGGGCGGCAATTTTGTTCAGGTGTTCGCGCACGCAGAATTCCAACAGCGATACATCGATCAGGTTCTCCCGTTTTGCCACCCCGATCTTCTCCGCAAACGTCCGGATACTTTCGGGAGTATACCCCCGCCGGCGCAGGCCTGATATAGTAGGCATGCGGGGATCGTCCCAGCCGGTCACATATCCCTCATTGACCAATTGCAGCAGTTTCCGCTTGCTCATCACCGTATAGGTCATATTAAGGCGCGCGAATTCATATTGATGGGAAGGAAAGATATCCAGCTTCTCTATGAACCAGTCGTATAAAGGACGATGGGGAACGAACTCCAGCGTACAGATGGAATGGGTGATCTGCTCGATAGAATCGCTCTGCCCATGGGCAAAATCATACATCGGATAGATACACCAGTCATCGCCGGTGCGGTGATGATGGGCATGTTTGATGCGGTACATGATCGGGTCGCGGAGCTGCATATTCGGAGCGCTCATATCTACCTTTGCCCGCAGCACCTTTTCACCGTCGCGGTATTTGCCGGCCCGCATCTCACGAAATAACCGAAGGTTTTCCTCTATACTCCGGCTGCGGTAAGGACTGTCCGTTCCCGGTTCGGTTGGTGTGCCCTTCATCCGGGCTATCTCTTCGGCGCTGCTGTCGTCGACATAGGCCAGCCCCTTACGGATGAGGTCTTCCGCAAAGCCATAGAGTTGTTCGAAATAATCGGAAGCATAGAATTCGTTCTCCCATTCGAAGCCCAGCCAGCGGATATCCTCTTTGATACTTTCTACGTATTCGGTGTCTTCTGTAACAGGATTGGTATCGTCAAACCGGAGATTGGTCTTACCTCCATACTTCTGAGCGAGGCCGAAGTTCAACGCGATGGATTTGGAGTGGCCGATGTGCAGGTAACCGTTGGGTTCGGGAGGGAACCGCGTCAGAATCGACTTGTACCTGCCGGAAGCCAGGTCTTCTCCGACAATCTCTTCCAGGAAATTAAGGGACTTTTCTTCTTCTTTCTTGATGTCCGTCATAGGCGCGAATTTACACTATCCTTCGAAGCCTGCCAAAGCCCTCCGGGAAACCGGCCAAAGCCCTAATCCCTTTTGCCAAACAGCAGGCTGCCGATCCGCACCATATTGCTGCCCTCTTTGATGGCTATTTGATAATCCGCGCTCATTCCCATGGATAGAATGGACCCGTTGCCGCCGGAAATCCCGCCTTCGCCCGCGGAGGTCGCATCGCCCCCCGCAAAATACCGGTCAAAAAGCCTTTTCAGCTCCCTGAATTCAGCTGTCACAGCATCCGGGTCTTCGGTAAAAGAGGCCATTCCCATCAGGCCCCTGACCCTGACATGGGGCAAGCCAGCCGGTCTGTCTCCGGCATCTTTATCCCCGCCGGCCCCGTCGACGCGCAACTCGCGCATCAGGTCCGCCAGTTCGGCAGGATCGAGACCGAATTTCGTTTCCTCCCGCGCAATGTGTACCTGCAACAATACATCCACTACCCTGCCCTTCGCGCCGGCCTGCCGGTCGATCTCTTTCAGCAGACGAAGACTGTCTACACCATGAATAAGATGGACAAAAGAAATGATCTGCCGCACTTTATTGGACTGCAGATGCCCGATGAAATGCCAATGGATATCGGTTGGCAGTTGCTGCTGCTTTTCTGTCAGTTCCTGCACATAGTTCTCGCCGAAATCCCGCTGACCGAGGTCATACAAAACCCGGATATCCGCTGCCGGCCTGGTCTTGGAGACTGCCACCAATTGTACATTCGGCCCCAGTCCGCTCAATATCCTATTATATGTATCGACTATTCCCGTCATGTGTTATAAACTTGTGAAAATGGTCCAGCGCGAATATAGTTATACGGACGGTAATCGTTTCATTTGTCGACTTGCTAAATCGATTTAACTTTGCACTCGACTTATCCCAAACCAACAAATTCGTAGAAAATGATCTTAAAGACAAGTCGCCGCATCGAAAGTTTGAAAAATTCTGTGTACTTCCTCTTGCTGTTATTCCCCTTCGCGGGTATTGCACAAAGCAAACCGGGTCCGATAGGCCCGATCCTGCAGGGCAAGATCATCGACGGCCAGACCAAGCAGCCTATCCCTTCGGCTACGATCATCGTACTGCATAAGGACTCTTCCGTTGCTTCGCAAACGATCAGCCAGGCCGACGGGGATTTCACCCTGAAGAACCTGCCGGAGGACCCCTATATCCTGGAGATCAGCGTCGTCGGATACCAGACCTTTTCGAAAACGATCCCCGGCGGCCATCGGGTGGCCGGCGCACCGCTCAATACCGGGACGATCCGGCTGACGCCCGTCGCCACCCAGATGCAGACAGCTGTGGTAACAGCCAGCAGACCCGCGTTCCGAACGGAGATAGACAAGAAGGTATTCAATGTGACCAATAGCCTGGCCAGTAAGGGCGGCACGGCGCAGGACGCTTTGCGGCAAGTGCCCACGCTGCAGGTCGACGCATCGGGCAACGTCAGCCTGCGTAACGGATCACCGACGATCCTGCTGGACGGCAAACCAACGCAACTGACCCTGGACCAGATACCTGCCGATCAGATCGAGAGCATCGAGGTTATGCCCAATCCTTCTGCCAAGTATGATGCGCAGGGTAACCATGGCATCGTGAATATCGTGCTGAAAAGAAACCGGAAGCCCGGCCTCAACGGCAACCTCACCGGGGTATGGAATTCCCTGCATGAGACCTACGCCTTCGCCAACCTGAATGTATACAAGCACAAGTGGAATTTTTCCATGAACTACATGGCCCACGGCCACCGGTCCGTTTCCAACACTACCACTGTCCTGGACGATCTCTCCTCCAATACTTCGGTCATCCAGCATGGCCACGCGGTGACTACCGGACCTTTCCAGATGGTAAAGGCCGGGCTGGACTATAACATGGATAAATTAAACACTTTCAGCCTGTCCGGCAATGTCGGGTTCGGTCATCACCCGACCACCGGCACCCAGGTGACGGACTACGAGCAGACGGGAGCACCAGCAGACTCTACCAGTACCAGGTCCTCGTACACCACCAATAGTTTCGTCTTCACCCATGCCGACTTCGATTATACGCACGCCTTCAAAAAACATGACGAGAAACTTACGGCCAGCACGGCGCTGGAGACCTATGAAGGGCCTAATAGCGGCAGATATGCGATGCAATACCTGGACAAGGGAGGGAACGACATGGGCAGTCCTTATGTGCAGCAATATTCAGGCTCCGGCAGCGCGCATAATCTCGTCCTCCGAACAGACTATACCGATCCTTTACTGGATGGAAACGCTAAGATAGAAGCCGGGATCAAGGCCAACCTGAATGGCAGCCATAGCCTGAACGATTTCCAGGATCTCCTCCCGCCGCAGGGATATGTCGTGGATACGAACGCCAGCTACAATTACAGCTATACCGACAATACCTACGCGGCTTACACCAGTTTCTCCGATAAGCTGGGCGCGTTCAGCTATATGGCCGGAGTACGCTTTGAGCAATATGAATACACCGGTCACCTGCTGGATGATAACAGCAGCTTTGGCTATCATACGACCGGGTTCTACCCCAGCCTGTTCCTCACCGAGAAACTCGGCGACAACAGCGACCTGCACCTGAATTACTCGCGCCGGGTCAACCGACCGCAGTGGTGGCAGATCACCCCCCAGACGAATTATGGCAATCCGCAGAACCCGCAAGTCGGTAACCCGGACATCCGGCCGGAAAATACCAATCTCGCAGAGTTGGCTTATAATACGCAGCTCGGTCACATCGGGCTCAACACTACACTGTACCTGAAGAACACGCTGAGCCCGATGATGGCGTACAATATTCCGCTGGACAAGGATACGCTGCTCAGTACCTACGAGAATGGCAACTACACAAATATTTACGGCGCGGAGATCATCGTCAGGACTCCTGTGACACCCTGGTGGAATGCGACGACTAACTTCAACTTTTTCCAAACGGACATCAATGCGAATAATTTGTCGCAGGGCCTGTCGAATACAGGCTTTAGCTGGTTCGCAAAGCTCAATTCCGACATGAAGCTGTTCAAGATTTATACCTTCCAGCTCACGGGCAATTACAATGCGGCCAATGTGGTCGCTCAGGGAAAGGTGCTGGCTGCCGGCGGAATGGATGCCGCTGTCAAACGGGAATTCATGAAGAACAATGCAGGTACGCTGGTCTTCAGCCTGTCGGATATCTTCAATACGGAAGAGTCACGGGTCCAAACGTATTCGCAGGGCGTCTTCTTCCAGGATGCGATCACCAAGCCGGAGACAAGGGTGTTCAAGATCAGCTTTACCTATAGCTTCGGTAAGGAGCTCAGCGGTGAGCGGCATAAGGATAAGGGGGACGTGGATTCCAACAGCTAGCGCCAAGGGAGATTTACACCAGCGGTAATGGGATTCGTTTGCTCTCCCCGCAAATAGGATTAATTTGCCGTTGATGACCCTCCTGACCATTCCCAAAGCTTCTGCCGGAAAGTATTTTATCTATGCTTTGTTATGCCTGTGCCCGATGTTTGCCGTCGCCCAAATCAGATCGCACCCGGACGAATCTACGCTCACCGGGAAAATAATCGACGGCGAGACCCGTCAGCCCGTCCCTTCCGCCACGGTTGTTTTACTGCGTCAGGATTCTACCGTCGTCTCGGAAGTCATCAGCCGCGCTGACGGGGGCTTCTCCCTGAAAGATCTGCCGGAAGATCTCTATATCCTCCGCGTCAGCGCTGTGGGTTACCAGTCAATTTCAAAATCCTTTGACGGCAGCCGTCATGAAGGCGGCGCACCCTTTAACGCCGGCACCATCCGGTTGAAACCTGTCCCCAAACAAATGCAGGCGGTTACAGTCGTGGGAACAAGAAACGTACTCAAGACCGAGATCGACAAGAAGATATTCGATGTAGACAAAAGCCTGGCCAGCAAAGGCGGCACTGCACAGGATGCCCTGCGCCAGGTGCCTACGCTAAATGTCGATGCCGCCGGCAATGTCACGCTGCGCAATGGAACGCCGACCATCCTGCTGGATGGCAAACAGACCCAGCTAACGCTGGACCAGATTCCCGCCGATCAAATCCAGAGCATAGAAGTCATGCCCAACCCCTCTGCCAGGTATGACGCGCAAGGAAATCATGGCATCGTAAATATCGTACTAAAGAAAAACCGTAAGCCGGGGATGAACGGCTCCGTCACCGGCGTATGGAATTCCCTCCACGAGACCTACGGTTTCCTGAACACAAATATATACAAGCACAAATGGAATTTCACGCTCAATTATATGGCCCATGGCCACCGGTCTGTCTCCAATACGACCACCACGCTGAATGATCTTAGCTCAAATACCTCGGTGTTGCAACACGACCATGAGGTGACTACCGGACCATTTCAACGGATCAACACGGGATTGGATTTTTTCATGGACCCGCAAAATACGTTCAGCCTTTACGGCAATCTCGGCTTCGATCATCATCCGACCACCGGTATCCAGACTACGAACTACACCGACGCTAACGGGCTGGCGGATTCGAGCAGTACGCGGACTTCGTATGAGAGCGATAATTTCGTATTTGGCCATGCCAATTTTGACTATACCCACGCATTTAAAAAGGATAACGAAAAGCTGAGCGCGAGCGCAGCCCTGGAAACCTATAACGGTCCCGGCAATGGGGACTACTCCATGCAATATCTCGACAAGAGCGGGACAGACCTCGGCAGCCCTTATATACAGCAGTATCAGGGGAACGGCCAGGCGCATCGCCTTACCCTCCAATCCGACTTCATCGACCCCTTGCACGACGGGCAGCGTAAGATCGAAGGCGGGATAAAGGCTACCCTTCATTTCAATCATAGCTTTAACGATTTCCAAAATTATTCAACGACCACACAGACCTATGTTGAAGACACGGCAGCAAGCTACAATTACAGCTACAGCGATAATACCTATGCGGCTTACAGCAGCTTCAGCGACCAATTGGGAAAATTCAGCTATATGGCCGGCCTGCGTTTCGAACAATATAACTATACCGGGCATTTGCTGGACATTGACAGCAGCTTCTACTACCACACGACCGGGCTTTACCCCAGCATTTTCCTGACCGAGAAGACAGGCGATAATAGTGAGTTCCACCTGAATTATTCCCGACGGCTCAACCGGCCGCAATGGTGGCAGATATCACCGCTGACCAACTATACGAACCCGCAGAATCCCCAGGAAGGCAACCCTCATATCCGGCCGGAAAACACGAACCTGGTGGAGCTTGGGTACAATACGCAATTCGGAACCCTGGGACTAAACAGCAACCTATACCTGAAGAATACGCTCAGCCCGATGACGCCGTACAATATCCCGCTTTCGGGCGATACCTTGTTAAGTACGTTTGAAAATGCAAATTACAGCAACACCTACGGGGCGGAGATCATCGCCAAAATACCCCTGACGAAATGGTGGAATGCCACCGTTAACCTGAACCTCTTCGAGACCGTCATCAACGCCGATAACCTGTCGCAGGGACTTTCGGCATCGGGTTTCAGCGGCTTTGCAAAACTCAATACCGACATGAAGCTCTTCAAAATCTATACGTTCCAGCTGACGGGCAACTACAGCGCGGCGAATGTGGTAGCGCAGGGAAAGACACTCCCCGCGGGCGGCATGGATATCGCGATCAAAAGGGACTTCCTGAAAAACAATGCCGGCACGCTGGTGATCAGCCTGTCGGACGTGTTCAATACAGAGCAGTCCCGGATCCAGACCTATTCAACCGGCGTCTTCTTCCAGGATGCCATCACCAAGCCCGAGACAAGAGTACTGAAGATCAACTTTACCTATAATTTCGGAAGGGAGCTCAACGGTGAACGCCATAAAGCTACTTCAGAATCGCCCGGCTGATCACGATACGCTGCACCTCGCTCGTGCCTTCATAGATCTGCGTGATCTTGGCGTCCCGCATCAGTCTTTCCACATGGTATTCTTTTACATAGCCATATCCGCCGTGGATCTGTACGGCTTCCGTGGCCGTCCACATCGCCGTTTCAGAGGCAAAGACCTTGGCCATCGAAGAGCTTAATGCAAAATCGAGATGCTGGTCCTTCTCCCAGGCGGCACGAAGACAGAGTAGCCGGGAAGCCTCTATACGGGTGGCCATGTCCGCCAGCTTGAATTGAATGGCCTGGTGCTGCATGATCTCCTTTCCAAAAGCCTTCCGCTGTTTGGAATAGTCAAGCGCCAGTTCATACGCGCCGGCAGCAATGCCCAGCGCCTGAGAGGCAATCCCGATCCTTCCTCCCGACAGCGTCCTCATAGCGAATTTGAAACCGAAGCCGTCCTCCCCGATGCGGTTTTCCTTCGGCACAATGACATCATTGAAAGAAATGCTGTGGGTGTCGCTGCCCCGGATGCCCAATTTGTTCTCCTTCGGACCGACAACGACGCCGGGAGAATTCTTTTCCACGATGAACACATTGATCCCATGACTGCCTTTGGCGGCATCTGTCTGTGCAATGACCAGGTAGACGGAGGCCGAATTGCCGTTGGTGATCCAGTTCTTGACACCATTAATGACGTAGTGATCCCCCTTGTCTTCTGCCGTCGTACGCTGAGAAGTGGCATCGCTGCCGGCCTCGGGTTCGCTGAGCAGAAAGGCCCCGATATAGAGCTCGCCATCTTTGCGGCCCTGAGCCAGCGGGGTAAGGTATTTCTGTTTCTGACTGTCCGTGCCGAACTGGTCCAGGCCCCAGCAGACCAGGCTGTTATTGACGCTCATACAAACGCTGACGCTGGCATCGATCTTACTGATCTCTTCCATGGCCAGCACATAGCTGACGGTATCCATGCCCGCCCCGCCGTAGGCCGGGTCGACCATCATGCCCATAAAGCCAAGCTCCGCCAGTTTCAGTATCTGTTCTTTCGGAAACTTCTGGTGCTCATCCCGTTCGATGACGCCCGGCAGGCATTCGGTGCGCGCGAAGTCCCTGGCGGCCTTCTGAATCATCAAATGCTCTTCTGATAATTGAAAATGCATAGAGACAATAAATTTATTGTCTCAAAAATAGGCGAAAGTTGTTTAGCAAACTAACAGTTGGTAGTTTTTTTGTCAGGCAACTATATACCAGTTGGGACAGACCCCAAAATTGTGGAAAAAGGAGGGGGTTGTGCTGAATAATAGCCTTCCCTACCGTTCTGGTCTATTATTTAAAGGGGGTGCTGGTAAAAAGAGGGCCATCCCAAGCGCCGAGGGGAAATACTGTCAAATACTTTTTTGGACAATTCATAGTTGGTTTGCCCAGTATGCTCCCATCCAAGCAATGCATTTGCGGAGGCTGTTGCCGCATTAGCAGATTGAGTGGCCCTTTCAAGAAAATCTCTATTTGTAGAATCAGAAGATTTAATGCTCTCCTGGGTCGTTGTAAGCGTATCCTTGGCCACATTGACGGTCTTAATAGTGTAAATGAGTACAAAAAGCGTTATTATAGCAAGGGCAACAGTAGCATACATCATCTTTTCTGCTATTCCATTTGCCCTTTTTTGCTCATCAAGTTGTCGTTCTCCAATAGTATTCCCTTGATTTTTTTCTTGTTGCTGGCTATTGGTTTGTTTGTCTATAGCATTAGCAAGGTTTACGATGGGTTTAGTATCGTATTTAAGCGTGACTTCTCTTGGAAAGGGTTCTTCCTGATTTGGAGTGGGGTCGTGTGCTTTGTCGCCTGCATTATCAGTATTCATTTTTCAATGCTTTTCGCCGATAAGATCCGTTAGGCGGTTATTTTTATTGAAAGTAAGGATAATCTTTAATGTTAAATACTAGTAAAAACACCCATTTTAAACAAAAAAGCGGCCCGTAGACCGCTTTCCTTATTTACCGATTAACTGGTTGTATGTTAGCCGCCCCTCGCTATGCTGGACGGAGAGTTCAAAACGTTCATGGTCTTGCGAATTTCGCCCATCTAATCTCTATCACCAAGCCAAATTAAAGGATTCTGACCTATGGCAGGCAGGGAAAGGCTCCTTTCTTATGACAATCACAAAGGATAATATCAACGACCCGCTTTCCGGGGTAAAGTCTTCCTTACACTCATGGCAGTAGGGTTATTGATCTGGGGTGAGCAATCATGGTTTTATTGAGATGACCTATTTCCTCCTGCCCTTCTTCGGCCGCGTCTCATCCCGGATCAGGTCGATGATCTTGTCCGGGTCAACTTCCAGAATAGCAGCTATCTTATAGCAATCTTCGAACGTGAATAATTCCGGCTTATTGATCAGCTTGTTCAACCTGGAAGGTGCCGTGTGCATGACAGCAGGGGGCATTTTTTTTGATACTTTTGGGACAAAAGCCAAAATCCTGATAAATAATGACAGAACGGCACCAATTTATATCTTTATGGTCTGGCAAATGGCATTAACCGTCCTACTATATCTTCACTCACCGGCCGAAGTACTTGTTGTTGTATCGGTGTTTGTTCTGTGTGCGATGCTAGGTCAGATAATGGATGAGATTGATGCTTGGCGGGAAAAAAGGAAAAAGAGGTCTAAATAACCATCTTTCGATCTTTGTCCCAACTGGTATATAGATGTCCGACAAAAGGCAACTAAAAAAGTTGCCGGAAGAAAAATATTCTTTTAAAATATCTTTGTGGCTGCTAACGGATTCTTTTGGGGGATTTCGATCCTGGTGCTATTTGGAATGGAGAAAATGTAAAAAACAGCATGCCCACCTGGGTGGGTATGTTACGTTTTTCAGGTGCCAAAACACCTGTTTTTTTCTCTATGTGTACAAAACAAAAGCCCAGCATTACACTGGGCGATATCATCAAATTCTTGATGATATTGAAGTTAGCTCTCGCCATCCTCCATTTACTGAAGTGATGGTTAAAGGTCGGGACTTAAGCACCCCCGGCCTTTATTATACCCCAAAGGTAATATCTTTATGCTAATAAAAAAATTGGCAACTATATACGAGTTGGGATAGGCTCCCAGTGCAGCCGCTCAGCCCAAAGGCGCCTTCGTCTTGCTATCCAGCAACCCTATCGCGGTCTTGAAGATAATGATGAAAAGTCCTGCTTCTTCCTCCGTAAAATTGCTTTCCTCCTCCTCGTCGCCGTCATCGCTATAGATCGTTGCGGCGGCAAATTGCAATAATTCCGGCTGACAAAAGGAGTCGATGACGGCCATGGCATTCGTCTCATCAAAACCGTCGTGAAATACCTCTTCCATTTCATCGAACTCTTCGTTGAAGGCAGTCTCGAATTCTTTCTCCGTGATCGCAGCGATACCCGGGCTCAACTCCCGAAAGCTCAGCAGGATAACGGTCAGGACATAGGCCACATCTTCCCTGGCGTCCGGCATCTGGAGTTCCCTGCTCTCCCCCAGGACGTATCCTACCAAAGCAGGCTGCTCCCTCGCGAATTCATCCCATACCTTTCCGATCCCGTCCTCATCCATCTGCTGGATCCGGTCATTTACCAAATCGATCGTCTCGTCGGTGATCTGGGGCATTACATTTTTTTTCAAACCTACGGATAATTGTGTAATGGACAATCGGTCGCCCGGTTGATTAATTTATGGACTATACGGCAAAAGCCTTACCTTTATAGGCTATTTTCACGCCGCGCCATCCCCGGCGTGGCAGCGTAGCTATGGTGAAGAATAACCCACGTTCATGATGACAAACAGCCGGACATAAAGATTAACAGCCATACATAATGATTAACAGCCAAACATTATGACAAACAGCCATACACAATGACGAACAGCCAGAAAGTCAGGATAGCCGTCGCAGTTTCCTCCGAAGTCGGGCGTCTCCGGCGTGTCCTCGTCCACAGTCCCGACAGCGGACTCGGGAAAGTGGTACCTTCCAAAGCGCAGGACTGGCTTTTCGAAGACATCGTCCACCTGGATACCATCCGCCGCAAGGAGTATGACTTCTATACCAAGATCCTGCTGTATTTTCTGGACCCGGAAAAGATCCGCGGCCGCCTGGCAGAGATAGACCACGAAGGGCAACACCGGGCCTTTTACAAGCCGGGTGACGAACAATTCTTTCGCTCGGAAAAGGTAGTGGAGCTGCAATCGCTGCTGGCCGATATCCTGACCAGCCATGAGATCAAGCTGAAGCTGGTGGCCTCGGTCTGCGCCATCGAAGGCTGCTCCTATGACACGCAGAAGGATCTGCAGCAACTGGACCCCATCCAGCTCGCCAAGACCTTTATCAGCGGCTCTATGAATAACGATCGGATGCTGTTCGCACCCATCCCCAATTTCATTTTCACCCGCGACATCGGCATCGTTATCAATCACTATGTGCTGCTGAACAAGCCGGCCAAGAAAGCCCGCACCCGGGAAGCGCTACTGGCTAAATATATCTTTTTCAATCACCCCTTATTCGAAGAATACAACGACAAGATCATCGAGCTGGCCGACACACACCATCATTTCCTGCTGCCCCGGGAAGGCGATGACCACAAAGTTACCCTGGAAGGCGGAGATGTCATGGTCGTCAGCAAGGACCACCTGCTGATCGGCGTCAGTGAACGCACTTCCCTGGAGGCAGCGCACCAGGCTATCAAGGTGCTGTTCCGGCGGAATGTGGTTAAAAAGATCACGATCATCCGCATCCCTAAAAAACGGGATTATATGCATATCGACACGATCTTCACCCAGATCAAGCGGAATGTCTGGATACTGCTGGGCACCTTCTCCAAAAAATCCATCAAAAGGGAAGACGAAGACGAAGTGCAACGAATTCTGGAAAATAATAAGAAAGAAGACAAGCTCCATATCATTCAGTTCCGAAAGAAGGACCAGGGTAATCCCGAATATTTCGACAACCTCGAAGACCTCCTGACCGATATCAGCAAGAACGACCTGGAATGTACCGAAAAGGTAAAATTCATCTATTCCGGAAATAATGAATTTCCCTTCGACGCCCGCGAGCAATGGACGGACTCCTGTAACCTGCTGGCATTGAAAGAAGGTGTCGTGCTGGGATATGACCGCAACGATAAAACGGTAGAGGCCTTCCGGGCCGGCGGCTTCGACGTCATTCATGCGAATGAACTGATCGCCCGCATGGAAAGCGGTGACACCGATCCCGACGACCTGGAAAACACGCTGATCCTGATGCCTTCGGCGGAACTGTCCCGTGCCCGTGGCGGATTTCATTGCATGAGTATGCCTTTACACCGGGACGATCTTTGATCATCCCTGCCTCGCAGCCACGTTGAACATCGAACTATGCAAACAACTTCCCACATCCTGATGATACGGCCGGTGAACTTCACCTTTAACGCCGAAACGGCCGTCAATAACGCTTTTCAAAAAGATGCCGGTGATACCGGCGCCCAGCGGCTGGCGCTCGATGAATTCAACAGCTTCGTCACCCTGCTACGTGACCATGACGTAGACGTCACCGTGATCGACGATACACCGGACCCTTATACCCCCGACAGTATCTTTCCCAACAACTGGATCTCCTTTCATGAGAAAGGGCTGGTATGCCTCTATCCCATGTTTGCCGTCAACCGTCGTCTTGAGCGTAAGCCTGCCATTCTCCAACAACTGGGACAAACCTTTCGCATCGGGCAGACCCTGGACTTCAGCAGCTATGAACACGAAGGTCTTTTCCTGGAAGGAACAGGCAGCATGGTACTCGACCGGGATAACAAAATAGCCTACGCCTGCCTGTCTCCGCGGACAGACAAGGGCGTCCTGCTGGACTTTTGCGAAAAGACGGGCTATACGCCGGAAGTGTTTGCCGCCGTGGACAGCGGTCACCGGCCGATCTACCATACCAATGTCATGATGTGCGTCGCCGACCGCTATGTCGTAGTCTGCCTGGATTCACTGCCTGAGGCCGCCGAAAGACAACACCTGTCCGACACGATCCGATCATCCGGCAAGGACCTTATTCCCATCAGCCTTCAGCAGATGGACCACTTTGCCGGCAACATGCTGCAGGTACATAACCGGAAGGGCGAACGGCTGTTGGTCATGTCCTCGCAGGCTTATCACTCCCTTAGCCCGCAACAGATCGGGCAGCTCTCCTTTTATAATCAGATCCTTCATTCCCCATTGACGACCATCGAAACCAACGGCGGCGGCAGCGCCCGGTGTATGATGGCGGAGATCCACCTGGAACTCCTTTGAAGCAGTTTCGTCCTTTCGGACCATAGAAATTTATTTTAAAGTTAATTAATGAAGATAATTTTGCCATTATCGAAAGAAAATTAACTTTAAAGTGCATACCTTTGCTACAGTACAGGAGTTTGTCCGTTTTAGGACGGTGACCTATTATACCTTGAAAAGGGAAGGTGCGATTTCAACGGAGACAGATGACTTCTTATATAGGATGGAACAGGAAGCAGGCTATCGGAGTCAATTGCGGAAATTGATCAAATGGTTTAAAATAATTGGAGATGATATTGACGGTGCCAGCTTTGGGCTTTTCAGACAAGAAGGACTTTGCGTAGCATTACCGCCGCAGGGAAGGTATCTTGGGGGGACGATTGATCTACGGCTATATTGCCACTGGGTTAGCGAAAATATCATCATTTTATACAACGGTGGGATAAAAACGGCTCGTGCAGCGCAGGATTGTCCGAATATAAGCAGGCATTTTTATAATGCGCAAAGCTGGACAAAACAGTTACTTGGAATAGGTATAGAAAGGAATGGCCGAATGATCACTAATCTTGAAGAATTATACATTAAATACTAAACTATGGCATCTGAAATCTTTGAACGGCTTTTAAAAGAAGTAACGCCTGAAGAAAGCCAATTCGTCGAAAAGAATGTGGCCATCAGCCGCCAGGTCAGGCATATTCTTGCCGTTCACCCGACAATCAACTCCCAGAAGGCCCTGGCGGAAGCTTTGGGAAAAGAGCCCAGCGAGATCAGCAAATGGCTTAGCGGCCTGCACAACATCGGCCTGGAGAACATCACCAAAATGGAAGTCGCTTTGGGAAGAGACATCATCCTGACGGATGAACAAGCCAGGGAACGTTATGAAAAGCCCGCCGCCGGCTACCAGGTTTTCCAGGTTTCCCGGTATAAGGGAAAGGTCGATAACTCCGTACATTACCCCGGATGGAGCGGCAAGAGAAATATCACCTATACCCCTATTGACGAAAAAAATCCCGGATCATCCCATTAATCTGTGTCATGGCGAAAAAGAAATTCGATATCGGCAAATTGGATTATCTCTATATAAGGGATATTGCCTTTACATATTCGATGCCTGATGAGCCCGATATCCCCGAAAAAGAAGGAAACCCTACCGGGTATAGTATGGAAATAGTGAAAATGTTCAACATGGAGCAGGAAGTCATCCGACTGGTCTTTACTATCGAAATGGAAACGAAGTTGGAATCTGCAAAAGAAATAAGGGCAGTCTATACTACTGAACATCTGTTCCAGGTGAAAGGTCTTTCCGAATGGGTCACCAAGGCGGAAGAGAAATTTGTAGTGGACCCTGAACTGAATGAGGCACTGACCATACAGGCTTATTCCACCGCCCGGGGAATGATCCATCAAAAATTCAACGGCACCTGGTTCTCAGATTTCGTCCTGCCCGTCGCAAAATCAGGAGCGTTGGATTAAGGTGGCACTTCCCGCCGAACGTTCCCGGTATACATCTCCGAAAACCCCGCGCTCAGAATAAAGTCAGACCGGCCGGCGGCTCCTCACTCAGCAGTTGCAGCGGCTCCAGCCCGGCACCGCATTTCTCATTGAACCGCTGCACCGCATAACGGCATAGCTCCGGAACATATATCTCTTCGTGATCATGAACAAAAAAATACACCTCGCGCAATCCCTTTTCCACCCAGGCGCTTAGCCGGTCCGCCCATTCGTCGATCCGTTCAAAATCGGTAGGATGCATCCTGTTGGCCACAAAACGGATGAAGGCAAAAGGAGCTGTCAGCCGCATATGCAGCACATCCCGTCGCCCCGGCGTGTCGGTGATGACGGCGCCGATGCCCAATTCGCGGAATAATTCCCAGGTTGCCCGCACGGCGGCCGTACCAAACCAACCTTCATGCCGCAATTCCACAGCCAGCCGGAAATCACGGGGCAGGCGGCGGAGATAGTCCTCCAGTATAACGGCCCGGTTGGGCCCAAAGCTTTCCGCCAGCTGAAGGAATGATGGCCCCAGCGTCCCGCCAAAACATTGCATGTGATCGATAAAAAGCTCCGTATCACGATCGGCATTCACCAGCTGCAGTTCGTGGCTGATGGTATTGGATATCTTTGGACAGAACCGGAAGGACGGACCCACCAGTGATGCCCATTTTTCAATCACCGGTTTGGGCTGAAGATTATACCACAGGGCATTAAGCTCGATCGAATTGAACTGACGGGCATATTGCAACAGAAAATCCTTCGGCTTTGTTCCCCTGGGATATACCTTACCGATCCAATTGGGCTGCCCCCATCCTGTTCCACCAACATAGCAACGAAGAGGGCTTGGATCCTTCCGGGCGGCCTCCCACCCCAGGACTTGTCCTGTCATGAGGGCATCGACAGGCAGAGAGTAGTTAATTTTTTCTATATGTTGTATTCTGCCGAACTCCATCGGGGTTCTTTTGCTGCTTAACAATAAATTGATCGGTCAGACAGAAGCTATCGGCACAGATCCTTCTTATCTGTTGTTCGGGATTCAAATCAAATCCTTACTTTTGGGACTTCGATTGGTCAAGATAGAAAATTTTCAACAATTCATCGTATTAGTTAAAACTTTTTAAAAATCAACGTTTAGAACAGACTGTAGATGGAAAACAAAGTCACTAAAATTGGCGTACTCACTTCCGGCGGCGATGCCCCGGGAATGAATGCAGCCATCCGTGCTGTTGTTCGTACCGGTATATATAATGGAATGGAAGTATTTGGTATCATGCGGGGTTATGCCGGAATGATCGAAAATGACATTGTCCCTATGCATTCGAGGAGCGTAGCTAATATTATTCAGAGGGGGGGAACGATCCTCAAAACCGCCCGTTGCAAGGAGTTTTTCGAACATGAAGGCCGCAAAAAGGCACATGCCAATCTGAAAAAGCTGGGCATAAACGGCCTGGTCATCATCGGCGGGGACGGTTCCTTCCGCGGCGCCCACAAACTGAGCCATGAATTCGACATCCCCTGTATCGGGCTGCCCGGTACCATCGATAAAGACATCGCAGGGACAGATTTTACCATCGGTTTCGACACAGCGGTCAATACTGCCGTGGAGGCGATTGATAAGATCCGGGATACAGCCGACGCTCATGACCGGCTTTTCATCATCGAGGTCATGGGCCGGGACGCCGGCTATATCGCGTTGCACAGCGGTATCGCCACCGGGGCCGAAAATATCCTTATCCCCGAGCGCAAGACGGATATCGAGGAACTGATCAGCTCCTTACTGGAAAAAGAAAGACGTAAAAAGCTCGTTAACCTCATCGTCGTAGCCGAAGGCGATAATTTCGGCGGTGCGGATGACGTGGCAAAAATAGTGAAGGAAAGGGTCCCGACAGTAGATACCAGGGTCTGCGTGCTGGGTCATATCCAGCGCGGCGGCGCACCGAGCTGTATGGACCGGGTGATCGCCAGCCGGATGGGTTATTCGGCCGTCGAATGCCTGATGGAAGGGCGGCATAATGTGATGGTCGGCATCGTGAACAACAAAATGCATTTCACGCCCCTGGAAAAAGCCGTAAAGGCCAAACAAAAGATCAGCGAAGACTGGCTCAAAATCGTAAAAATATTAGCATCCTGAGGCCCTGGAAGGGCCTCGTCCAGAATCGAGCGAAAGCGAAGATTCCGGCCGAGGAAGAGCGTGCGAAGCAGCTCTTGCGAAGGTCTACAAACATTAGCGCAAGTACCGGAGATGCGCTAGTTTTTGGAAAAGCGAATCTCTGGTACTTAAAAAAAATCCACTGTCAATGTCAAAGAATCTTTCGAAGTATTTGCATCAGGATATGGACAAACAAGCAGGTCTGCAGCATACTTTTCATAAAACGAAGATCGTTGCAACCGTCGGGCCAGCCTGTGATACCTATGATAAATTGCTGGAGCTCGTCAAGGCCGGCGTCAATGTCTTCCGGCTGAATTTCTCCCATGGAGACCATGACAGCAAGGCTAAGATCATCGAACATATCCGGAATATCAATCTTACGGAGCCTTATAATATTTCTATCCTTGGCGATCTTCAGGGGCCAAAACTCCGGGTCGGGGAAATCAAAGATGGTGGCCTGACGATCGTCCCCGGCGATATCCTTACGTTCACGTCCCGCGAGAAAGTTGTCGGTACGAAGGAAAAGATCTATATCTCTTATCCCAACCTGCATCACGACGTTGAAGTCGGCAATAAGATCCTGATCGATGACGGCAAACTGGAAGTGGTAGTCGTCAACGTGGACAATACCAGCGGCGATGTCAAGGTGGCCGTTACTTACGGCCGTGTATTGTTGCCCAAAAAAGGCGTTAACCTGCCCGACACGAAGATCTCGCTGCCCGCCATTACAGATAAGGATGTTGTCGATCTCGCCTTTATCATCGAACAGAAACTGGACTGGGTCGCGTTATCGTTTGTTCGTAAGGCAGAAGATATCATTGACCTTAAGGCTCGCCTGGCAGAGAAAAAGAGCCAGACGAAGGTGATCGCCAAAATAGAAATGCCCTCGGCACTGGAAGACCTGCGCAATATCATCAACCAATCCGACGCAGTCATGGTTGCCCGCGGCGATCTTGGCGTGGAATTACCCGTAGAAAAGGTACCGATGGCCCAGCGCGAGATCATTCGCAAGAGTATTCACCGGGCCAAACCCGTGATCGTCGCTACCCAGATGATGGAAAGCATGATCGACCGGGTCAAGCCCAACCGGAGTGAGATCACCGACGTGGCCAATGCCGTACTGGAAGGTGCGGATGCCGTCATGCTGAGCGCCGAGACAGCCACCGGTCAGCATCCTGCCCTGGTCGTAGAGACCATGCGCAAGATCATCCTCGAAGTCGAAAGAACGGAATATCCCTACAACCGCGAAGACGACCTGGCCCCCCAGCCGCACTCGCCCTCCTTCCTGAGCGACGCTATCAGCTACAATGCCTGTAAACTCGCCAAGGACGTCAATGCCGACGCTTTGATCGGCATGACCCAGAGCGGCTATACGGCCTTTATCCTGTCCAGCTACCGGCCCAAGTCGCCCCTGTATATCTTCTCCAAGGAAAAGAGCCTCATCAACCAGCTCAGCCTGAGCTGGGGAGTAAGAGCCTTCCATTATGCAGAAGAGGAAAGTCTCAACGATATCATTAATGACCAGCACGCCATCCTGAAAGAAAGGGGATTTATCAAGACGGGCGATGTGGTGGTCAATACGGGCAGCCTGCCTATCGAGCAGCATCTGCCGACCAACCTGCTGAAGATTACGAAAGTAAAATAAGTGTCCGAAAGCCGCGCCCGGCAGCGTCATCGGCGGTTACTTGCCGATAGCGTTTAACTGTTCCCGTATCCGCCGGATCTCATCCTCGCCGGCCATCGCAAAGGACTGATCTTCCTGCATCGGGCCATTGACGAATTCCATCGCGCTGGCTTGCCGGATACGCGCCGAGGTATGGAACTCAACGGCCCCGGTTGTCCGAACAAGCTCCGCAATATTGTCCGAACGGACGCCCGAACCCGGCATGATCACAAGACGATCGTCGGCCAGCCGCACCAGCTGATCGATCAGTGCCGCACCTTCCATCGCAGTGGGTCGTTGCCCCGAAGTGAGGATCCGCTCACAGCCTATCCCGATGATGTCTTCCAATGCCTCGAAAGGATTCGCCGCCCTGTCGAAAGCCCGGTGGAACGTAACTCCTAAGGGATAAGCAGCTTCCACCAGGCGGGCACACCGCGCCTTATCGACGCTGCCGTCCGGCAATAGCATGCCGATCACCACCCCATTGCAACCTGTCTGCTTGCAATAGTCGACATCCCTGAGCATGATGCGGAATTCTTCGTCCGTATAGAGAAAGTCCCCTTCCCGCGGCCGGATGATCGGATACAGCGCTATATGCAGTAATTCCCGGGCAGTCCGGATCAGACCGGCAGAAGGCGTGACGCCACCCTCTTCCGGTCCGCTGCATAATTCCACGCGGTCGGCTCCCGCTCGCTGGGCCAGCAGCGCAGATGGAAGATTAAAGCAACAGATTTCCAGTTGAAGTGCCATATCAGAAATAGCTTTTGACTTCTACCATCCTCTCCTCATTGTTGTTTCTCAGGGCATAGGTGAATCCTTTCTGGAGAGCATAAGAGCCAGTCTCGCCCTTCTTATTCAAAGCGATGAAGGCCACCTGGATGTCCTTTGCCTTTTCTTTTTTTATCCGGGCGATCTTTTCCACTGCCGCCTTACAGGCCTCTTCGGGGGACATCCCCTGGCGCATGTACTCCACCACCGAATGGCTGCCGCATACCCTGATCACGTCCTCTCCCTGCCCCGTAGCCGTCACGGCGCCGACCTCGTTGTCTACGAACAGACCCGCGCCGATGATGGGCGAATCGCCCAGCCGCCCCCGCATCTTGAACCCCATACCACTGGTCGTACAACTGCCGCTGAGGTTACCGGCTGCATCCATGGCCACCATGCCGATAGTGTCGTGGTTCTCGATATTGATCACCGGTTTGTATTCCGCCTTTTTCAACCACTTCTCGTAGCTCTTTTTGGCATCATCCGACAAAACAGCAGGTTCCAGCGGAAATCCTTCGGCCACGGCGAATTGCTGAGCCCCTACTCCTACCAGCATGACATGCGGCGTCTTTTCCATGACGCGCCGGGCTACAGAGATAGGATGTTTGATCCGCTCGAGAAAGCCGACGGCGCCGCAATTCCATTCATGATCCATAATGCTGGCGTCCAACGTCACATAGCCATCCCTGTCAGGATTGGCGCCCAGGCCGACACAACAGTTCTGGGAAGATTCGGTGACTTTTACACCGGCTTCGACGGCATCCAGCGCAGCCCCGTTACGGCTCAATACCTCCCAGGCCCCCTTATTGGCTGCCAGTCCCGCATCCCAGGTAGAGATAACGACAGGCTGGCCGGTGACAAGGGGCCGTTGCACCGGAGTGGCGGCCACTACCTTTCTTCCTGCCAGTAAACCTAAAGAACTAAAAAGAGAAGATCGCAAAAAATAACGTCTGTTGAACATATGAATCGAATGATATATTTGACTAAGAATTTAATTGATCGGCAGTCGTTGGGCTGTCGCCGGCAGCCCTCTTCGCGCCCATAAATCTTTCCAGGCTGTTGCGTGCCTTTTGCCTGACCTTGTTCTGCAGTACAGACGTCCAGCCGAAAAGAAGACCACGCCACCCCAATGCCTGTGCGCTCCACTCCCACAGGCTGAAATCGTCCTGGTGCTCGATGATTTTTCCCTCGCTGAACCTGAACAGGGCTTTGCCTTTGTTGACGACCTTTCTCCCCGTTGATGTAAAAAGATAAGCAGCCGTCCAATAGCAGCTGCCATAGCCTTCCCCAGTGATGGTCCGGCCGAATTGCAGGTCCAGCCCTTTGGCCGAGCTCAACAGCATTTCCCACATGGCCGCCACCCGCGGACCTTCCAGGTTGCCGAACACCGGATCATAGAAGAATATGTCAGGGTGGTAAACTGCCAGCATGCCTTTCCAGTCGCCTCGCTGAAAACTCCTATAAAAAGTATTTATTAACCGTTCTTCAGCGCTTTGCCCGGGGCCCTCTGGCCCCCGTTCTCGCTCGTAATGTTCGCTTCGTTCCATTATCCCAAAAATTAGCTGGTGTATTAGGGGAGTTTATCATAAGTTTGGTTTCCCTTCTTCGGGAAACTAAAATTAACGGATAAAATGAGAAAACTACTCTTAATGTCGCTGCTTTTTTCCATCGGCTGCATAACCGCCCGCAGCCAGGGGACCGCCCAGGACAGCGCCTGGATCAGGGAGAATTATAACAAGTTGGAAACTTACATCCCGATGCGCGACGGTGTAAAATTGTTCACTTCCATCTATCTCCCGAAAGATGGGACCTCGAAACATCCGATCCTGATGACCCGCACTCCCTACTCCTGCGCTCCTTATGGCCCGGACAAGTGGAAAAATTTCACGCAGGGCTATCTTCGCTATTACCTGCGGGAAGGCTATATCATCGTCACCCAGGACGTGCGCGGCCGCTGGATGAGTGAAGGCCAGTTCGTAGACGTCCGTCCCTTCAATAAAGACAAGAAATCCAATACGGATATCGATGAAGCGAGCGATACCTATGACGCCATCGACTGGCTGG
>PMUF01000015.1 GCA_003167015.1 Chitinophagaceae bacterium
CCCTCGTGCGCCCTCTCACTCACGCGTCCTCTCCTCAATCCTCTCCACCACCCCGTCCCACAACCTTATCCGTGCCTCCAGCGCCGCCCCGGCACTGTGCGCGGCCTCCTCCCATTTCCTGTCATCTTCCCCGCACAATTCCTCCAGCATCGCCATGGCCAGATGACTATGATGCCCACCATCCACCTCTATATGACGTTCCAGGTAGTAGGTGAAGATCCCAAAGGCCCCTTCAATCCCCGCAGATGAGCCCTGGCCGGAGAGATCCTCGACAATACGGATGAACATGTCAGGGATCAGGTCCTCCCGCCCAAACGTGAAGACCGCAGCAATCCGATGCACTTCGCCAGCCTCAATCGTACCGAAGGTAAAATCCAGGAAATCCCTGGCAGGACCACCCGGCACCTCCGTATCCAGCACCTCCGCCAGAGGCTTGCCCGCCTGAAAGGCCCTCACCATCCCGACAACAGGGCCCGTATCGGCGCCCGCCTGCTCCATTGCCCGTAAATAAAGTTCAAAATGACTCGTGCGTAACCCCCGCTCGTCTACATCGCTTTCCTCCCCGACAACGATCTCATTGATCAGGTAACGCGTATTCGCGCTCCCGACCGGTACCCAGGGAGAAGTGACACAGGTCAATGACTGCTGTAAAGCTTTCAGCAGGGACATAAAATCCCAAACCGCATATACATGGTGCTCCATGAACGTACGCAACGCAGCCGGACTTTGTATACTTTGATAGATGGGATGACCTGTCAGCCGGTCGCGGACCGGGCCGATGGCTGTTTTCAAGGCTTCGATTCGTTTGCTCATAATTTCAATACAGTGGGCTTAAAATGCCGTAAAAAAAGCAAATGTAGATGATCTCTGAATTATTTTATGTTTTTAAACATCCATACCACTTTGCTTTCCGTAAACTTTATAACCTCTGCTCTCTTTTTCGAATTTTCCATCCTTTTACAAGCAAACAGCCATCCGTGGATCATTGTGACGTAATCCGTGCACTATGCGCAACTGCATTTTCTAACAATTAATACATACTAGTATGGAAAAAACCAGTTTACCAGGCCCCATGGGCCAGGCAGGGCAGATTTTGTCTGCACCTGCGTCGAGAAGAAAGTTTCTGCGTTATGCCGGATGGTCCGGGCTTGCGGCCACCGTGCTCGCATCGTGCACCAAGTCGATCAGCAATATTTCCGCCGACGGCAAGGGTTCCACTAACTCTGTTAGCCTGGGCAGCGGGGATACCGGGATCCTCAACTACGCCTATGCTCTTGAACAGCTGGAGGCCGCCTTCTACACCTTAGTGGTCGCAGACCCCTATGAGAACATTGATTCCACCGAGCTTTCACGGCTGACCGATATCCGCGACCATGAGATCGCGCACCGGGAATTTTTCAAAACCGCATTGGGTACGAGCGCCATACAAGCACTTACACCCAATTTCAGCTCGGTCGATTTCACCAGCAGAGCCAGTGTCCTCGCTACCGCAAAGACCTTCGAAGACCTTGGTGTATCAGCCTACAATGGCGCCGGCAGCCTGATCTCGAATCCCGATTACCTCACGCTGGCCGGAAAGATCGTATCCGTCGAAGCCCGCCATGCCGCCTACATCAGGAACTTGATCACGCCCGGTAGCTTTGCCGATCTGACTGTTATCAATAGCAACGGCCTGGATACCAGCCGTACACCGGCCCAGGTATTGCCCCTCGCGCAGCCATTTATAACACAAAAGATCGATGCCAGTGGCTTGCCGACAGCCTAAACCATCCGGCTTACGTACACATTCGACTATTCAGGTCGCCTTGACTTTTAACACACATTGACTTCTTAAAAAATTTTGTTTATGAATTTATTTGACATATTCAGCGAAATTGAAACAAAAGATCCCGAAGGATATGAGGAGCTGACTCATCGCAGGGACATCCTGAAGAAATTCACCGGCAAGGCCGGCAAGATCGCCATGACCGCATTACCATTTGCCATCGGAAGCCTTTTTGAACGGGCGTATGGCGGAGGAGGACCCTCTACCTCAACCGTGGTAGGCATCCTGAATTATGCGCTGACGCTGGAATACATGGAGCAAGGCTTCTATTACAAGGGATTGCAGTCAAAGACCCTGATCCCCGATACGTTGCAATACGACACCTTTATCACTATTCGCACCCACGAGGAAGAGCATGTCGCATTCCTTCAAACGGCTATCAAGTCTCTCGGTAGTACACCAGTGCCTTCACCCGTCTTCGACTACACCGCAGGCAGCGGCAGCGGAAATGGTCCCCTGGCGGATGTCTTCACTAATTATGAAACGTTCCTGGATCTTGCCCAGGTCTTTGAAGACACCGGGGTACGGGCCTATAAAGGGCAGGCCGCGGCTCTCGTCGGAGGCGGAGCGCTACTGACCGCTGCTTTGAACATCCATTCCGTCGAAGCCCGTCATGCATCTGCCATTCGTCAATTGCGGTATGCCAATGCATTTGCCACTGTCAAGCCCTGGATCACCCTGGGTGACCCCGGCATTTCATCCGCCTTCAACACCGAATATGGCGGCGAACAGAACCTCATACAGGCAGGTGTCAACATCGTCGACATCAACGGATTTAATATCAATGACGAGGCAGCATCCGAGGCTTTCGATGAACCGCTGTCCAGCACAAGAATACATAACATCATCGCACCTTTTATCGCAACGTCGTAGCCTCCTTCTTCAATATTTGCGTATCTCCGCCAGGTG
>PMUF01000420.1:0-9801 GCA_003167015.1 Chitinophagaceae bacterium
GTAAAAACATTGTCGCCATCAATGACGATAAAGAAGGAAATATCTGGATCGGCACCGATGATGGCGGGTTGAATTGCTACCACCCTGCTACCCGGCATTTCTCTCATTATTTCAATAAGGGCGAAAGAATGCCCGATCTGCGGGTTATTTTTTGCGACAGCAGGGGACGCCTGTGGATAGGGCAGAAGGGATTATACCTGTTGGATGCGGCCACTGATAGCTTTCGTATCTGTACAGATAAGGCAGGGCTGTCCGATGACTTTATCAAAGGTATCACTGAAGACGGACAAGGCAATCTCTGGATCGCCGGCTCGGATGGTCTCGTTCAATTCAATCCGGATACCCGGTATTCCAAGAAATATAATACCGGCGATGGCCTGCAGGGAGTCGAATTCGAGACCAATGCTTGCCTCAAGACCAAGGATGGGGAAATGTATTTCGGCGGTATCAACGGGTTCAACTCCTTCTATCCCGCTAATATAAAGGCTAATCAGTTCGTCCCGCCGGTATATATCACCAGCTTCCAGCTCTCCAACAAAAAGATCTTTGCTGGCCCCCTCACCCGGGATATCACGCTCTCTTACCGGCAGTCAACCTTTTCTTTGAATTTTGTCGCGCTGAACTATATAGCCCCGGAGAATAACGAATATGCCTATAAGCTGGAGGGGCTGGATACCAGTTGGAATTTTGTCGGCAAAGAAAAAAAGGCGGCTTATACCAATCTTGGCCCGGGAGAGTATGTGTTCCGTGTCAGGGCCTCCAATAATGACGGCGTCTGGAATGAGGAAGGGGCCGCCATAAAGATCACCATTACTCCCCCCTTCTGGAAGACCAACTGGTTCCTTGCACTCCTATCTATCATCATCGCAGCCTGCTTATATGCCTTTTACCGGTTCAGAACCCGGCTCAGGCTGAACCAGCTTGAAGCAGCAAAAAGAGAAGAGATCCGGCAGGTGCAATTACAATTCTTTACCAATATATCCCATGAATTCAGGACGCCCCTCTCCCTGATCCTCGGGCCGCTGGAAAAGATCATGAAAGAGAATCCTCATTCGACTTTCCGGCACTATTATTCCATCATGCACCGGAATACCCAGCGGCTGTTGAGCCTGATCAATGAATTGATGGATTTCGGTAAGTTGGAGAGCGGTACCCTGCAGCTCAACGTCATGAAAGGCAATCTCAACACTTTCCTCGATGAGATTGCGGAGGAATTCAGGGACTGGGCAGTCAGGAAAGAAATTGACTTCACCATCCTTGACACTGTCATCTTGCCCGATACCTGGTTCGACAGACAGGTGCTGGAAAAGATAGTGCTCAACCTGCTTCATAATTCTTTCAAATATACCAGGGCCGGCGGCCACATCACCCTTGAATATCTTTCCTCCATGGCAGGATTTCAGGCCGCCTTCGCCAACGAGCTTATCCTAAGGAATGAATTCCGGGGCAGCGCCTATGCCTATATAAGAGTGGCGGACAACGGTATCGGCATCTCGAAAGAGTCTATACAGCATTTGTTCGAACGGTATTATCGCACCACTGACTCTCACCTCGGATCGGGTGTGGGGCTGGCCTTTGTCAAAAGCCTGACCTTGCTTCATAAGGGAGATATCTATGTCTATAGTGACCGGTTAAAAGGCACCGAGATTATTGTCGGTATCCCCATCAATGAGTCCGACTACCGTCAGGAAGAAAAGTCAACGGCTTACCCCTTCAGCGGTGTCCGCCTCGAAGGCTTTAACAGTATCCCCGATGACATCCCTCAACTCCCGCCAACCCAACCAGTTCCCTCCACATCATCCGAATCCATTCTCCTTGTAGAAGATAATGATGAATTAAGGGAGTTCCTGAAAGAAAGCCTGGGCGAAAACTACCAGGTCATGGAAGCCCGGAACGGCAAAGAAGGCCTTGAAATATCGAAAGCCAATTCTCCCTCCCTCATCATTACCGATGTTATTATGCCTGGTATGAATGGCTTCGATCTGTGCCGCGCCATCAAGCAGGACATCGACACTAGTCATATCCCGGTCGTCATCCTTACAGCCAGAACGACGACGTCCTCTCAGGTGGAAGGGCTCGACGCCGGAGCCGACTATTATTTTGGCAAGCCATTGAACATGGATCTACTCCTGCTGACGATTCGCAACCGTTTCGACCAGGACCGCAAATTGAAACAGCGGTACTCCCATGACTCCCATGTACAGGCCATGGAGCTCGTCCATTCCGAAAAAGACAAGGAGTTCATGACCCGGCTGCTGCAGATCATCGATACCCAGCTGGCCAACCCCGATTTCGAGATCGGTTATCTTTGCCAGGAGATGGGCATGAGCCGCACCCGTCTTTATCAAAAGATAAAAAGCATCAGCCACCAGCCTATCGGCGATTTCATCCGCACCGTCCGCCTCAAGACTGCGGTGCAGATCATGACGCACGAAGACGTCTCCCTCTCGGAAGTCATGGTCCGCGTCGGCATCCAGACCCAATCTTATTTCACCAAAGCATTTAAAAAGGAATTCGGCAAAACCCCCACCCAATTCATCCAGGAGATGAAAAAAATTTAAAGACCGCCGACCGGCACACAACCCTATCTCATTGATTTAAAAAGGCTTACAAAATCGAGATTATTTGTTATTTTTGATATCATGAAGGCCAATTTACATAAGGAAACCATCTTGCAAATGCTTGTTGCCCATAAGGAGCAATTGGCAGCCTATGGCGTCAATAAAATAGGTTTATTTGGTTCCCATGTGCGTAATGAGGCTAATGAAAATAGTGATATCGACCTACTCGTCAACATTCAAAAAGATAAAAAAACTTTCAATAATTTCCTGTCATTAAACTACTATTTGGAAGAGCTTTTCGGTCGAAAAGTTGAATTAGTGACATCCCAATCCCTCAGTCCATATATAGGGCCCCATATCTTGAAAACAGTAGAATATGCACCCATCGCAGGTTGAATTTCTTCAACATATTCTGGATGAATGCGTATACCTCATACAAGAATCCGAGAATACTATTGGCGAAGCAAGTTCGAAAGTGCATCCCGATCTCAAAGCAAAATACCCCTTTGTATCCTGGCGCGAAATGAGCGACATCCGAAACAAGATCATCCACCATTATTTTGGTGTTGATTATGATATAGTTTGGGATACCGTTAAAACGAACATTCCGGCACTTAAGGAAGGTATCGAGGTAATTATTGAAAAAGAGAAATAGCCTTGTACACTTTTTCCGAGGTTTTAGGAGATTACTTGAAATTAATAATATGAAGCCTTCTACGTGGCAAGATCTCGTTTTCGAGGCTCGTCAAGCTCTGCATTCTCCAAGCACACTTGATAAAAGCAAAGGGTTTATTTCTTTTCTTTATGAACCCTCGTTCGACAATCCTTTCTCGTTGAATCTCGCCTGGAATGGTGAACAGTGCTATTGGAAGAAGCTTGCTTGGGACAAACAAAATGATGCTCATAAATTTGATGTCATAGGTAACCTGGCCTACATCGGACAAATTATCAAGCCGACTTTGATTACCCTGCCGGGTGAAATTCCGATAGATCGCGGCAATTCTCTTGTTGACATGGTCCAACGACTGACTCTGCCTATATTGAGAGAAAGGGATAGATGGGTGATTCTGGATGGGGAAACAACGACGCTCACAATTGGTAATCTAAATTGGGAAGTAACATACAAATGGGCAATTCTGCCGCAAGAATGGAACAATCTTGCTGAGATTCAACGAATGCTCATAGAATTGAGTGAGGAATTAGGAAAAGAAAATATATAAGATCCCGGATTATGTGCCGACCCACCCTCATAGCTACCCTTGTTTTGAATTTGTTTACTCCATTTATAAACAAAGCACACGCGCAAAATTCCAAACGATTTGCAGTCGATACTGCGATTTATACGATTTTGCCTTACGATTCAAGTGCAATGATGGGAATGAACTGGCATTATTCGAATGCCCATGCGGGGTCGCTTAATGCTATGGAAGTGGATAGTCTTGAGCCAATAGTCGATAGCGCGTATGGGGCATATACCAGGGATTCTACCGCTTACCTTCATAACCTTAGGAAACTAAAAGGCTACTGGCGACAATACATTGCCCTAATTAATTACAATGGCGAAAAGATAGTTTGGGTCAATTTTTTTTGCGCAGATGTCAATGGCGACTGGAAACACAGAGTCATTATCGTTGATGATGGAGGTAATTGTTTTTTTCAGTTGTTTATCAACGTACATCTCGGAAAAGCGGAAGACTTGATACCTAATGGGTACGCCTATATCCGAACATCTCACTTTTGATCCCCCTACAACACATACCGCCCAAACTTCCTACAATGATACAACACCGGCATCCCAACCGCCGCACTGATCCCAATGATCAGCACCACCCCCACCAGTAGCCCGTGAAACCTCGCATTCATCTGCGGATCGGCCGATCGTTGTACATGCCCAGCCGCGATCGCCCCAATGACGGTCAGCACAATAAAGAGGATGCTGAAGATCACCTCCCCTGTCATCGCCCCCCGGGAGAACGCAAAGAAAAGGACACCGATCACCACAAACAAGATGTTCGTGCCGAAAATGATTGAAGACACATTGATGAGATCGGAAGAAAAAAATCCATGCCCGCCATCCCGGTAAAGAAGATTGTAAAGCAGACAAATGATGGTATCGGCAATGCCGATGAAGAGTCCTGTCATCAGCGCCTTCATAAAGGGAAATGTCGAAGTAAAGTCATTGGGATCCCCTATGCGGCTCGATTCATCCTGCGGAACCTTATTATGATTTTCCATAACGTTTCATTTTGAGGCAGTTATGAAAAAATCGTGCCCGCCCCCTACCCCCCTCATCACGGGTGCTTTCGCCCCAACCCAGTCGGGAAATAATACCCTATCGTTGGCGATCTGCAGATGCCCATCAGCCACCGCACTGAAAACACTCCGAAAATCCGTCGTCACCGGCAAATCCCGCCCGTCTTCCAGGTTCTCGGTCGCCAGTGTCGCGACATTGCCATATACCTTTCCGCCGCCGACATCATTACCCAGGATAAAGTTGCACGAGGCACGTCCGTGGTCGGTACCACCGGTACCATTCTGATGCACGGTCCGGCCAAATTCGGTCATCGTCATCAGCGTGACGTCGTCCTGGCTGGCATCCAGGTCCTTCCAGAATGCTGCAATGCTATTGCTGAGGTCGGCCACATTCCGGGCGAAAATACCATTGTCGGTTCCCTGGTTGAAATGGGTATCCCAGCCATTGGATTCGGTAAAGGCCACTTCCAGCCCGACGTCCATCTTGATCAGTTGAGCGATCTGCCGCAAGGAACTGCCCAGCGGCGAATTAGGATAGATGGCGCCGTTAGCCGGCCGGTAATTCCGGACATTGGCTGCTTGCAATAGCTTCATGGCTTCGAAACTTTCTTTGCCGGTTTCTTGCAACAACCCAGATGAGGTTTGGTCGTACAGGTCTTCAAAGCTACGGGCCGCAATATTCGCTCCTGCCGGGTTACTCTTCAGCTCGATGGCAAAATCCTGCAGGTTGCTGATAGCCACCGAAGGATGATCGCCATAAAAAGATCGTGGCAATGCCGACGTCAGGCTCACGGCGGTAAAAGGCGTTATCGCATCATGGCCCAGCAATCCTACGGCCCTGTTCAGCCATCCGCTGGCCGTGCCTTTGTTGAATGGCGTGCCGGATTCCATATAGTCTTGCGCGTCAAAATGCGACCGGGTGTTGTTGGGCGAACCGATGCCATGGACGATGCCCAGTCTGCCCTCGCGGAACAAATCTTCGAATGCTTTCATGCCCGGATGAAGGCCCCAGCGTCCATCCAGATCGATCAGAGGATTCCCATTGCCGTTCTTGGCCGCCGATAACGACAGCCCCGGCCGTGCAGCCTGCAGATAGGTATCGGCAAACGGCGTCACCGCCATCAGCCCGTCCATCGCCCCGCGCTGGAAGATGCAGACCAACACCCGCTTCCGTTTATAGGGACGGAATAGCTTGTCACTGGCTGCCGCCTCCGCCATAAAGGCGGGAATGCCACCCATCAGGCCTACACCGAGTAGGGCCAGACCACCTCCCTTCAGGAAACCTCTTCTTGTGACCATGATCGTATGTTTTAGATGTTAACGTCTTTGGAATTCCGGAGACCCGATAATAATTCCTACCACCTGCCCCAATTGCGCCGCTTTTTGATCATTCGTGGCCACCATCGCCATGTCATTGTCCGCGGGCATGCCCTCCGCTCCGTTCTGTCCCGGCCGCGTGTTCCCAGCATCCCCCGCCCGCGAACTCGCCACATCCACCTTCTGCGACAAGCCCGGATCATTCAGCATCGGCGTCAGCCGTTTAATGGTCGCATCCAGGTTCCGCTCAGGCAGGATAATTCTACTGTAAGCCAGCAAAGCCGCCTGCGCATCTTCCGGCTCATGCCCGTTATTCAGCGCTACCAGGTCGATCCGCACGCCCGGTACCCGGCCGGTCGCCAGCGCCAGCCCAAAATTCATGCGGTTGAGCAGGCTGCCGGTATTGATCCAGTAAGATCCCTTGTCGGGAAAACCTGTCGGCGCCTGGTAATAATATTTTTTTTCTCCCATCCGGCTCACCCAGTTGTACAAAGGATATGGCTGCTCGATGACGCCATGCAGACTGCGCACCGCCCCGATCGCGAGCTCGAATGGGGATTTTGTCTTCTCCCTTACCGCTGCAGAGTTCCAGAATTCCGGGGCGCTCACCATCGTGATCAGCACCTGCCGGATATCACCGTCCTTTTCAAGGAAGGTCTTCGCCATCTTATCGATCAGTGCGGGTGACGGATCGTCGCTCACGAAGCGGACAGCAAGTTTGCGGGCGATGAACCGCGCCGTCGAAAGATGATGCGCCAGCATCTCCAGCAGCGTCACCCCTTCATCATAGCCGCCGCCGGCCGGAAAAGTATGGCCTAATACGATCTTCTCGCCTTTATCATGTCGGTTGGCATTGAACAAAAAATCTCCTTCATGCACAAAACCCCGGCGTGCAAGCTGATCCTCGCTGAATCGGTTGATGATACCCTTACCTGCATCGTTCATCGGGTAAACAGTCCACCCGGTCAGCACCCGCGCTGCCTGTGTCACATCCTGCTGAGTATACCCACCATCAACTCCCATCGTATGTAGTTCCATCACCTCCCGCGCATAATTTTCATTCAGCCCCCTAGTCTTACGGAACTGCCCGCTATCCTCCCCTTCCGCCAGTGGTGCCGAACTGCTGAAATTATCCAGGTAATACAACATCGCCGGCGATTTCGCCGTCTTTAACAACAGATCGCCGAAATGACCGAGAGCATTAGGCCTGATCACATCCCGCTCATACGCCGGAATAAACTCCGCACAGTCATTCTTCGTGATGGATACATTGAAATGATTGAACCAGAAATCGGTCATCACCTCCTGCAATTGATTGCGGCCATAAGCAGCACGCAGCACCTTCTGACAAAAAAATTGCCGGAACAGATCCTGCTCCGGCTTCAAACCCTTTTCCTGCATATAATTCCGGATAGCCTCACGATAGGCCACCCGATCCGTTTTGAGAGAGTCTTTATCGATCACGCCGTCCTTAATAGCCATTCGGGCTACTTGCCCGGCCTTGGGATAGAGATCCGCTACCTGCTGATTGGTCAGTTGCAGCGCATCATACCGGCTTAGGCATTGCGCCAGCGAATCATCCGGCAGATCGGCAGCCAGCTGCTGTGCCCACCAAGTCTCCAACCCCATTTTCACAACGGCATCTACCTGCCCCGGCGTAGCTCCATAGGTGAACCGGCTTAACAGGTGCGCCGCGGCCTGACGCTCCGTCAACCCCGCCATCCGGTAGGGAAAGCGGTAAGGCGGTATCCGTGTCCCGTCCAGCGATGATAACGATAGTCTTGCGCCATCCAACGCATGCATCGGTAAAACCCCCGCCATAAAAGAAGAAAGAAGAAAGTGGCCGCCCAGCAGTACCATCACAATACCCAGAATTTTAAAGATTGTTTTCATATTCGATTCCGGGCTCTTATACACCCACTCCGCCGGAATTGGATACGATCGGAAGGCAAAAGTTTAATAACTTAGCGCCCGAAACCTTTTATGCAGCCGTTTAAACCTTTTGGTTTTCCGGCAGTCTCACCCCAATAATTTTGTAGTCGGCTATGAAATCCATCCTGTTACTGCTAACCTTCGCAATGGGCCTCCACGGTCTGATCCATGCACAATCGACAGACAGTTCCCTGTATGACAGCCCCGTCAGATCCGGCATGGCTCAGCAAGGCGCACCCGGACCAAAGAAATCCCCCCCTCAGAGAGCCGCTCAACAGCTTAAAGTCCTGGCCGATCAGCTCAACCTTAACCAGGACCAGGTCATACAGCTCCGCATGATCCTCTTGAATAAAGTCATTGCCATCGATAGTATCAATAATAATCCATCAGGCGACCCCAAAGCCGACGGGCAGGCCCGCAAAGCCATCAACCAGGACACCGATGGCAGGATTTATGCCCTGCTCAATACCGACCAGCAGTTGCAGTATGCACAATGGAAGGTGGAGCAGAAACAAAAGGCTGAAGAAAGAAAAAGACTCCAGCAGGCAGGCAGCGATTCTACCAATGTCAATAAGCCTCAATAATCGTCCGTCCCCTCAATCACTCATCCCATCAAAGTCCGACATCGGCGGCTACAGCAACTCGATCTCCATGCCCAGTGTGCACCTCCATCCTTCTCTGACCACCCCGTTCAATTGTGTCTGGTCGGAACCACCTGCACTTAGGTACAATTGATCGATACCCGTGCCCGTTTGCCAGTTGAAATACCCGCCTCCGGCCTCCAGCGAAACCCTCTTCCCGACCAAATACCGCAGGCCCGCATCCATCTCGATGCCATAACCATCTGCCGTATGCCGAAAGCTGACCGGTTGCGCAAAAGTGGGGATCAGATTCCAATCAGCCGTCGCGTGATAAGAAACCTGGTGATAAACGCCATTGGCTATTACCTGCCAGCGGCGGCTTAGGGAAAGGGACGCCTCGCCCCGCAGTAGCGGCCCCCGCCATTTCGCCGAATAGGAGCTATTCAACCCATCGTAAGGGCCGCCGGGATCGGTGATGGGAAAGTATTGCGCCCGGATGCCATAGCCGATAAAGGGCGTCAGCCGAAAAGGACCGCTATTCCATATACAATATCCGATGCCTGCCGCAAGCGCCTCATCATAGCCGCCTACCGCCGTAAAAGACTCGTGATATAAGATGTCGTACCTGTTGTCCAGGCCATAGTCCGTATCGCTCATCGTTCCCCAACGCGTGAATACCCGGCTGCCGCTCGCGAACACCCGCCAGCGTTTCCAGGCTTTCCATTCTAGTTCTGCCGCGCCGGTAGGACCGCTCACTCCCCGCCATTTCAGCTCCGAATAAACATTAGGGTCCTGGCCGGCACTGTTCCCCGCAATCGACCACCGGAAATCCTGCCGCTGATAGCCCGCAGAAACCCGGACCAGCAATTTTTCTCCCTCCTGCGCCCTAAGGCAAAATCCTGCCAGCAACAGCGCTGGCAGGTAAAAAATAGTTTTCCGCATCTTTTAATTGACAATATTGACGGTGAAATCCTCCCATGCCTGTGCCTGCAGCCGGTTACACCACATTCCCCCCGAGCCATTATTGCTCGTGACATAATCCCCGTTCGTACCCTGCAGCGAGATCGTCCCGTTCGAATTGACGATCCAGCGGAACTGCTCCCAGGTTGACGCAGTACCCCGGTTACATTCCATAGCGGAATCGGCATTATTGCTCG
>PMUF01000420.1:9876-22605 GCA_003167015.1 Chitinophagaceae bacterium
CATTATTGCTCGTCACATATAACCCATTACTCCCCTGCAAAGTGATCGTCTGCCCTACCGGCGGAGCAGCATTCGTGATGTTGTACACATGCACATAATCAACCAGCATGCTGGTCGGTAACGCACCGGTATTGACAGTCGAACCCGATAGCGTCCCGCCGACCGCCAGATTCAAAATGATATAAAACGGATCCTGGAAAGCCCCGGTATTATTGATATCATTGGTGGTATTCCCTGAGAAATATAAATTATCATCCACATACCAGTTGATGCCCGTGCTGGTCCATTCTACCGCATAGATATGAAAATCCGCGGGCGTATTATCGGTCGACGTACTGCCCCCATAAGATGCATCCCCGTTGTCATACCAATGCATCGTCCCCAGGATGGTATTGTTGGTATTGACTTGCTCCATGATATCGATCTCACCACACTCCGGCCAACTCGTCCCCGTATTGATGGAATTGCCGAGCATCCAGAAAGCCGGCCACATCCCCTGTACCATCGGTAAGGCAATACGCGCCTCGATCCGTCCATAGGTAGTGGAAAATTTTCCGTACGTATCAATCTTTCCGGACGTATACGGCTGCCCGCTAACGGACTGATTCTGAGCCGTGATCACCAGGTTGCCACCCGTCTCTGTGACATTCGACGCCTGGTAATACTCCTGCTCGCTGTTGACACCGGGATTGCCAACATCGATATTCCAGTAGGCCGTGTTGAGGCTGCTGCCATTGAATTCATCAGACCAGACCAATTGATAGGCAACGGCGCTCGGAGCGGTCCCCCCCGAACCCCCTTCCGCCTTCAGATTTTTTTTACAGGAACTTGCAGCAATCATTAGTACGATCATTCCCGCACCGGTCAAGGCGCTCATGATCCCAACGCCCTGGCGGGCGCGCATAAGGTTTTGTGTTTGTTTCATTGTGGCAAACTTTAAGGTGATAAGATTTAATAGCTGATCTACCGGAGCCCCATACCCCCGCAGAATGCTAAATTTTCCTTAAAATGACACGGGAAACTAATGCTCTATACCCTAAAAAAAGAATTAGGTGGATAAATTTTTTAACCCTCCGCCCTCTCTGCTGCCATTGCGCAGTCAACCGATTCCCCAAATAAAATTAACTTTACCCCAATAGCCACCCCATGCACCGCCTATACTTCCTCCTCCTTTTTTGCACCCACACCGCCCTCGCGCAACCCCTCCTGACCAGGAAGCTCGATTCTTTCTTCCGCACCCAACCCGCCACCGCCCCCGGCATCGCCTTATCCATCGAAAAACATGGCGAGGTCATTTACCGCAATACCGCCGGTCTTGCCAATCTCTCCACAAAAACACCTCTGGACTCCCTCAGCAATTTTCGCCTGGCCTCAATGACCAAACAATTCACCGCCATGGGTATCCTGTTACTGGAAAAAGACGGNNATTACCGGCCGGTATCGGCCACAGAGTACTGATCCGCCATCTGCTCACCCATTCCTCCGGCGTCCTCGACTACGAATCCCTCATCCCCACTGCCCAAACAACCCAGGTCCTCGACAAAGATGTACTTGGCCTGTTGGCACAACACGACAGCACCTATTTCACACCCGGCAGCCGGTTCCGTTATAGCAATTCAGGGTTTTGCCTGCTGGCGCTCATCATCGAAAGGGTTTCTCATCAGCCCTTCGCCTCTTTTATCCGGGAAAGGATCTTCCTTCCCCTGCACATGGACAACAGCACCGTCTATCAACAGGGTCAGCCCATTGCCAACCGTGCCATGGGTTATGCCAAAAATAGCAGCGGCTCAATCATCCCCTCGGACCAAAGCATCACCAGCGCTACCAAAGGCGATGGCGGCGTTTATACCTCTTTGACAGATTACAGCAAATGGACCCGGGCCCTTCAGCAAAACCTACTCATTAAACTGCCCACCGCCTTGCGCAATCTCCGCTTCCCGATCGCCGGCGCCGCCGACAGCTATTACGCCGCAGGATGGTTCATCACAGGCTCTTCACCAGTCATCTTATTCCACTCCGGCAGCACCTGTGGCTTCCAAAATTTTGTCATACAGATCCCCGGCGATGAATGGACCATCGTCTATTTCTCCAACCTGGCGGACAACACCGCTCCCTTTCAGGGCATCATGAAAATATTGAAGAATACCGGCATGGATGATTTCTCACCGGTATGGTCGTTGCACGACCTAACCAGATAAAATGATTAAACTCCCGAAAATACATAAGTATTTGAATACAAGCCATTTACAAAAACGATGGTCTCTTATTCTCAAATTACTATGATATTTTAGGTTTACAATCCCAAAATATCATAATTTCATAGGACTTAAATCCTCAAAAATGATAATTCGCGCCCTGCAGGAAGTCATTCAAAAAAGGTTGTTTAAAGGCAAGGCCATTCTCGTCTTCGGTCCTCGCCAAAGCGGAAAATCAACTCTTGTCGAAACCTTATTGAAAGGTATGGACCACCTGTATCTGAATGGCGATGAAGCTGATGTCAGAGAAGCCTTGGATAATACCACTTCTACGATGCTAAAAGCGATCATTGGCAATAAAAAAATAATCTTTATTGATGAAGCACAGAGAATTCCCAATATCGGTCTGACTCTTAAATTAATAACTGATCAGATAAAAGATGTTCAGGTTATAGCTACCGGGTCCTCCGCCTTTGAATTGTCCAATCAGGTTTATGAGCCTTTGACAGGCCGAAAGTATGAATATATGCTTTACCCGGTTAGCTTTGCAGAAATGGTGCAATATCATGGCCTATTGACAGAAAAACGGCTGATCGAACACCGCTTACTTTTCGGCTATTATCCCGAAATGCTGACTAAACCTGGCGAGGAAAAAGAGCTTCTTAAACTCCTGAGCGGAAGTTATCTGTATAAAGATTTACTTATGCTGGAACAGATCAAAAAACCTGCGCTCCTTGAAAAACTTTTAAAAGCTCTTGCTCTTCAACTTGGGAGCGAAGTCAGTTATCATGAACTGGCACAAACGGTCGGTACAGATGGAAAGACTATCGATCGCTATATAGATTTGCTTGAAAAAGCCTTTGTCGTTTTCCGGTTACCAGCCCTTAATCGTAATGTCCGTAATGAAATCAAAATGGGAAAGAAAATTTATTTCTACGATTGCGGCGTCCGTAATGCGGTCATAAATAATTTCAAACCTCTTTCAACTCGAACAGACGTGGGTGCACTGTGGGAAAATTTCGTCATTGCCGAGCGCATGAAATTCCTGGCCTATCAAAGCACAGACGCCAAACAGTATTTCTGGCGCACAACTCAGCAACAAGAAATCGATCTGGTCGAAGATATTGATAATGAATTATCCGCTTATGAAATAAAGTGGAATCCAAAGGAGCGCGTTCGCTTCTCACATACTTTCACGCAAAACTATCCTAATACGAAAACCTTTGTCATCTCTTCTGCTAACGTCGAAGATTTTCTCTTGCCACCACCTCCATCATCCCCTGCGCATACCACCGCGCCATATAATCATTCGGATGCAACGGATTGACAATGCAATCCTTCGCCTTCTTCCGCTGGTAGATGGCCTCACTGATATCGGTCATATCCAGCATCACGACCCCCATCCCCTCCAGTTTGCGTAGCTCTGTAGCATACCCGGCCAGGTTACCGGTATAAAAAGCCTTCGTCGTATCGGAATCCAGTACATATGCCGGATCGAATTTCAGATTACCCAATAACAAAAACTCTGCAGCCGGATCGGTCAACCTCACCTTGCGAATGATCGTCCGGATAGAATCGCCAAACTCCGCCGGCGGCATCCGCCAGAAATCATTCATGCCGAAATCGATCACCACCAGATCGGGATGCAGTGGATTGATATAGTATTCCGCATATTGCGCTCCCCAGGCAACGGTCGAGCCCGGCAGCCCCGCATTATATAAAGTAACGGGCGTTTGCGGATATCGCTGCTTCAACCCCTGTACGAACATCTCCATATAAGTCGGCATATAAGGCGCCACCCGGTCATAGCCACTCACATCCATACCTCTTGTAATGCTCATCCCGTAGGCAACGACATTCACAGGCCGGCCGGAATGCAGCAGCCGCATCAGCCGTGGCAGCCTGTCCCCCTTGTAGGACGGCGCCGGACCATCCCATTTGTCATGATGCGTATACGTCACCACCACCCATTGGGATTGCAGGTTATACCAGGCGAGGTCTTTCATATCGAAAGAGGTATCGGCACGGAAAGGCATGTGCGATCCCGCCATACGGGTCAGGGTCCTGTCATGCAGAAGATAGTCCGTCCCTTGATGGTAGACGGTATCCAGGCTGAAGTTTCGTATCGAAAGGATTTTGTCTGGCCTGTACAGACATCTGCCCTCGGCCGCCCCTCCTGCCGTCGAATACAGCAATACGGTCTCGTTATAGATCGTATCCGAGAGCCAGAAAGGTTGCAGGTATTGACTCAGATTACACATGGGATCATGTCGCACACCGGTCTCACCGATATTGGGCTCTATTGTCCAATCGCTCGCCCCACCCGTGGCTCCAATGACCACATAGGCCGTTCCCGGCGGCGTCTCGGTGTAATTACCACCCTTCGACTGATATTCCAACAATAAGTGATCAGCAGAATCATAGCACCGCAAAAAAGAATATCCCGACTTCAGCTTGACATCATAGCTGATCAACGATAACGGCCCAATGACCACCCGCTGACTGTCGGCTGGCTGAGCCCTCGATCCCAATCCCGTATCGGCCTGACCCTGCGCCGCCAGTCTGATCTCTACCCGCCCGTCTTCCACCCTGAAAGGCAACCACAGATAGCCCGAATGCTCGAGATCGGTCTTATTCCAACGATCCGCCATGAACAAAAATGACCCGTCAGATAGCGGCTGCACATAACTGCTCTGCGAAGAAAAAGTTGTGGCCGAATCCTTACCCACACAAGGATTACCCTCTTGTACCCATTTTCCCATCATGCTATCCGCGACAGCCACCCTCGCCGGGTTGGGGTCCCACCCGCTGCACAACGATGTGATAAGGTAATACCTGCCCCCGGATTTGAATACGGCCGGCGCCTCCCGCCGTTGCCCGATCAGTATCCGCTGATACACCGGAGTCGGCGATAAATAGTCCTTCGATAACAGGCATACCTGCATCGTATTGTTGTTTTCAGAAGCATACACCAGATAGGCCCTGCCGTCGTCATCACGAAAAACGGTCATATCCCGGGACATCTGCCCGTTGGGCCGGACGCTTCCAAGATACCGGTAAGGACCCTCAGGTCTGTCACTCACCGCCACTCCTGCCTGCGCATAGCCATAGTCGTTCTTATCGATATGCATCCACATGACGAATTGCCTGGTCGTCTCATTGTAGATCACCTTCGGCCTTTCGATCACCTTGCTGATATGCAGATCACTGGCAGTATCGGTGCTGTCCGGCGCCAACGCTATGCCCTTATAGACCCAATGCACCAGGTCCCTGGAAGAATAACAGGACACGCCGCCTGCATTGACGCGGAAATCCTCCCAATTCTGACCAGGCACCAGTCGGGTCTGGCCCTTCTTGATCTCTCCGAACAGATAATAAACGCCATCATGAAACAGCACCCCCGCGCCATGCGCATCGATAGGATGGCCGTCGGTATCCAGCGAGTCCCTGCCAAGCCCCACGCCCCCACTCGCAGCCGCACCCGCCGCAGAGCCTCCCGCCGCCGTCCCTCCCTCCTCCATCACCACCAACCCCCACGGCTCCAACGATACAGTCTCTCCCATCTCCACCCCTTTCCCGGACAATAGCTCGACCGCAGCAGCATGAGGATACACAAATGACCTCGCTTCGCCCGAATAATTGAAGTAATAATGTATCGTCCGTCCATACCGGTTTACGCCGCTCCGCACGATCAACGGAAAAGCCAGGTCCTGGTCCACCGTTCGAATACCCNNTCAAAACCTCAGCGGAAGGAATAGCTCCCATATAAATAACGCTCCCCTTTCCATATGCGTGATGTGTAATAGCCGCATAGCCATCCCAATGCGGATCGTCATACCGCGCCAGTACGGTGGCAGTCTCCGGTACCAGCAGCTCCGCCCAGTCATGGACTTCATTGCCCGCAGGCCCCACCCCGAAAGGATCAGCCTGTAAAGACAAATGATCGATATTGGTGAATAGCTGATACGACAGTCCCGCCGGTTCCCGCAACGGCCCCGGCATCCGGGTCGAACGCACCTGGACGTTCTCGTCGGTAAAACCACTCTTGCAGCTATAGACGATATGCCCGCCATTCCGCACATAATCATTCAATACCATCAGCATGCTATCGGAGACGCTATACAGCGGCGGTACCACGATCAATGAATAATCGGCAAGGTTGGTGCTCGATGTATTCACCAGGTCACACTCTATATTCATGGAATAGAGGGCGTCATATTCCCGTCGTAAAATATCATTATAGTTAAGGCTGTCACTGAAAGGAAACCAACCCAGCGCAGTCAGAGATTCATTGCTGAAAAGGATCGCTGCCTTATTGTGCTTTTGCAGATGCAACAGGTGACTGCCAATCAGCCGAAAAGCTTTCCCTGTCCTCCTCACTTCTTCATAAACGGGATTGGGCTCACCGTCATGGCTCAGTACTCCTTTCCAATAGGTCTCCACAGCATTGGGCAGCGACTGCCAGGGCCAATACTCCACCATATCGGCTCCCGAAGCCAGGTGGCTGAAAGCCTGCAAACGCAGCTGTCCCGGATAAGGCAGCTCCTGCCGCCCGGCCAGGCTCTGCGCCTGCGTCTCCATAACCAGGTAATTGGCATGCCGCATGCCGCGAGCAAGATCCCCGCCAAAAGCAATCTCCGAACCCGTTAACCTGTCCTCCGTAGGATGGTAAATATCGATGCCCGCCACATCCATACTGCGGGCCGCTGCAAAATGATCCACATCAGGCTGGATACCATACGAAGACGCCCGCCATTCAAGATCGAAATTATGGGTGATGAACTGATCAGACCTCTTCAGCGCCCGGATGATCTTCACCTGCCAGGCCAGGTAGTCAGTCACCATCTTCCGTTGAAAGCCAGCGTAAGCACAACCCAGGCTTGCATTGATATTGCCGGCCATGGAGGGCATATCCGCCCACTCATGGATGGAATTGCTCCAATAATTTAACCCATAGGCCCGGTTCATGTTGGCAGGGATGCCGAATCGCTGCCGTAACCACTGTACAAACAACGCCTGCATCGGCGCACCCACATTACCGTATGATTTTGTTTCATTGTCGACCTGGTAACCGATCACACAATGTCGTCCTCTGACATGTGTCACCAGTTGCCGGATGATCCGCTCCGCATATCGCCTGAACACCGGGCTGACAATATCCATGTTCTGCCGGGCGCCATAAGGCCGCCGCCCCGCACCCGTCATTACCAATACCTCGGGATGTTCTTTAGCCAGCCACGCCGGGATCGCATACGTAGGTGTCCCGATGATCACGCCGATTCCTCCTCGCTCCATTGCATTCAGTACCCTGTCCAGTTGGGTCCAGTCGAATACCCCGTCCCTCGGCTCCCATACACCCCAGGTGGATTCTGCGATTCGTACGGTGTTGATACCGGCTTCCTTCATCAGCCGCACATCCTCATCGAGCCGCTCCCTGGGCATGTACTCGTAATAATAGGCTGCCCCATACCTCAGGGTATCCAACGCCGGAAAAGGTTGCCCTTCTACAACCCGAACGCTACCCGCCAATACCCATAAAAAAATTAATTTCTTCACTGGGGAAAATTTTTTATTCTGACATCGGCATCACCACCCTGTACTCCGGTACCAGCCGAACCCGCCCGATAGCCACCTTCCCTTCCTCCGATGACAAAGGCGGCCGGTCCAAAAACATCCGGCGGAGATCCTTCCAGGGACGTACCTCCAGCTCCAGCTCCTGGCACTCCAGGGAATAGTTGCCCCGCCGCAGATCCATCAGCCAGTCGGTATTATTATTCAGGTTGTCCGCAATCAGCTTGCCATCATACCGCACCGAGATCCTATCCCCCTGATAACGCACATCCAAATACAAGTTGTTCAACCCATCCAAAAAATGACAGGACAGAGGCAGCGTCCACGCCGTAAAACCCGGCAATGCCTCCTGGCTCAATCGCTGCCGCACATTTCCAACCCTCGGCGCCTGAAACCCCATGGGAAAAACAGGCTTATCCCCATACGTCGCCGGGAAATAATATTGATCCGCTACCAACCATGATGTGTCGGTAGAAAAATCCAGCCGGTCCGTATTGAAATATTCCACCAGCACCCTCGCCGCAAAAGCACGGTCACCCTTCTCGTAAGGAAAATCCATCAATAGCACATTATCACCCTTCTCTATATATCCCGTAACATCCAGCACATTCAGACTATCGCTCCGGATCGGCTGATCGACCCATCGGTCATTGATCCGAACCCTGCACTCGGATTCCGCGGCAATCACCAGCTTGGCCGACTTGACTCTGGCCGGATCACCGGCGCTGAATTCCTTTTGAAACTCCCGGTGATACAACAGATTACCTGCATTGATACTGCCCACGGAAGTCTCCAGCCACTGCGCATCCTGCAACGCACCTTTGGGCCGAAGCACAGCATCGATCTTTTTTTCCGGCGCCTGCCGCCGTATGACCCAAAACGNNGTATCGGTCATGCACAACTGATCATCCTTGATATACAATGCAGCCCTTGATAAATAAAAATGTTCCTTCCCCGAACGATCCGCCAATATCCAGGACTGCCGGCCTTCCTCCCGGGACAAGACAATTATTTTCTCCACACTGCCCCCCTTACGCGTGACCGTTATCACACAATCATACCCCGGATGCAATCCCCGCAAAATATAAGAATGCCCTTCCCGCTTCACCTCCCCCTTCCCCGTCGCCAACTCCACCTTCTCAATCCCATCCTCACCCAGCGACAATTCCGGCAAAATATTCGCATCCTGCCTCAATACCCAAACTGATCCATCCCCGCTGCGAAACGTCGGCTGCGCCGTTGCATAGTTTAACTCAACCCCATTCAGATCTAGCCCCATTGGCCAGATGAAAAGACTGCTGTCGGGCAGATCCACCGGCACAGAAGGAAATAGTACCGTCCTGTCTGCCAGCTTCACCCTAAACTGTACCTGCCGCGCCGTCTCCCGCTGATTATTCCGGCAATAATTGATCCCGAACAAAAATCCGCTGTTGCCTTTCACCCTTGCCGCATATTGCAAATCGCCAGCCCCCGCCGGCAGCACGTCAGCTTTACCCTTCGCGCCCGTCCCCTTCCCTGCAAACACGGGCTCCATCGGCGCCAGCAGCCGCCCGAACTCATCCAGGAAATAGTTCATCCCCTTTACCTCATAGTAAGACGGCGCCGGCAACCCACTCTCCCTGATCGCCGCCTGGAAATCATAGGAAATGGGCGACAGTTCGCTCCACCAGCCCGTCTCATCCTTGTCCTCCTGCATCGTACTGTAAATACCCAGCGGGTTGGAACCGCCGGCAAAGATGTAGTAGCCTAACAGGTTACCGCCAGAGCCGATCCTGCTGCTGATCAACGCCAGCCCATCCAATGCCCCGATCACCGGCCGCCGGTGGACGGAATTGAAGATGCCGACGCCCAGTTCACAGGTGAAGTAACGATCGAGCGAATAGTCATACCCTTCCTTCTTTTTTACCTGCGCATTACCAATCGTTGCATCGTCACGGAATGAACTAAAGGTATAAGTATCACAACTCGTGATCTTTTCAATGTCCGGCGCCCAGGACTCATCCGGATAACCACCCCACAGCGGAATGACCTCATTAGGCGGAATACTGCCATTCCCCCAGCCTGTTACAGTATAAAGAGGTACATCCATTCCGCATGCGAGAGCCGTCTGCTTCAACCAGTAAATATAGGGTTCCCCCGCCTTGCCTTTCCAGTATTCATTTTCCAGCTGAATACCCACGACAGGACCGCCATCTTTATACATAAGCCCCTTCAACTGCAACCCGATCTGCCGGAAATACTGCTCGACATAAGATTGATACACCGGGTCCAAAGACCGGTCGGCAATAAATTTCTTTCGTAATATCCAGTCCGGCGTACCTCCATTACGCGCCTCGCCATGCGACCAGGGACCAATACGCGGGTACACCAGCATACCCAGCCGGCCGCAGAGCTGCACAAAGGCCCGGAGATCTTTGTTGCCGGACCAGTCGAACTCTCCTTCGACCTCCTCATGATGGTTCCAGAACGAATAGGTAGCGATCACCGTTACCCCACCCGCTTTCATCTTCAGAATCTCATCCTCCCATCGCTCCTTCGGCATCCGTGAATATTGTAATTCGCCCATCACAGGGATACGCGGAATGCCGCCAATCGTCAGGTATCGGCTGTTCACTTCCAGCCGCCTGTCACCCGTCCCCGGACTGCCCATCTTAAAATAACCCGACTCGACCGCAGCGGGAACATGACTGCCATCCAGAGAGTACACCGTTTGCGCTCGTCCGGCGACCCCCAAGGCCAACCCCGCGCCAACCGCCAACAACTTATCCCACCACATACGCCCTCCCTTCCAGTTTTAACTCCTCCTTCTCCACCGTAGAACACCAGATCTCGACCGGGACCGCCGGATCGAAACTCCCGCGCCTCAACTCGGCCGCCCCCCATGACAAACCGCTCCAAATCATTTTATCATAATTAACCTGTAACGGCAACTCCTTGCCACCCTGTACAACCCGGATCTGTATCAACTCATTCATCTTTTTCCCATCCGGCGGCGACCCGCCCCAACTTCGCACCGGGTTTCCATCCGTCCCGAACTGCTGCACGAAGATCCGCAGATCCCTACCCGCATATCCTCCAACCGGCAGCGGCGCGCTATGTATTTTATTTTTTCCGGCCACAGAAAAAACTATCGGAACGCGTTCTGAAGTCTCTGGTATCCGGATCGTCTCATCCCTCCCCAGCTCATACCGGACATCTGCATATGCACCCGTTCCCACAACGACCAACTGCTCCGGCCCCACCCGGATCCCCTTATCGGCAATCACCGGCGTGTACCCGCCATCTGCATACAGCAGCCGTACCGCAGTCGGGCCGCCTGCTCCCTCCTCGGTCCATGGAAACTCCATGACGGCATGCTCCTGCGAAGGATTCACCATCGTATAGACAGAACCAGTCGGACCTGTGCCCTTAAACCCGTATGGCAACCCGCTCCCGGGTATTGGCCCAAGCGACCGGAACCGGTCAAGCCGCTGCAACCCATGATATAAAGCCTGCACCCGCGCAAACCACCGGGCATCGGCCTCTTTTACTAACTCTAAATTGCCGTGATAGACATTCATCCAGCCTCCCCGCCCCAGTTCGAGCAACAACATCCCCTTCCAGGCCTGCATAGCCCGGTGATAACAAGTTCCCGTCGTCCCGATCATAAAGGCACAGTTATCGATCCGCCGGATCGGTAACCCGTTGGACTCAAACTGCCGATTCATATGATCGGAGTAATTGTCCTGCGACCGCCAGATATTCATCATCGGCACATCCGAGAAACGTGGATCGCCGGAATATAGCGTGTCGAAAACACCCAGCCAGCGCGGGTCGACCGTCTGCCGGAAAGGAGTAAATGTATTTTCCATCTCACCCCCAAATCCGTTATAACCCGTGATGATCACATCCGGATTCCGGGAACGAAACCTCGCCAGCATATCCCGAAAAGCCGCCTTATTCTTATCCTTCACCTCCTCCGGGCTCAATTTATCTTTTGATGCCGGGGTCACCGCCTCGAAATAAGCAAAATCAAACTTGAACAATAGCACCCCCTTATCACACCAGCCTTGTAATGTAGCCGCTAAATGCGCCAAATACCCGCCTTCGAACAGGCAAAGAATATTCGGGTCCGTTCCCACCGAATCCTGCCACTCGGGTACCGGCTCCAGGAAACGCCCGTCATGCGTGGCGATCAGGTTGGTCGAGAACCACATCCCCGGCCGTATCCCATTGGCCCGGCAGGCATCCAGCCACCTCCCCGGCCCATTCGGCCAATGTTCTTTGCTCCAGGTGCGATATCCTCCCATCTTGTCAAACCAGAAAGCATCCATCACATAATAGTCGATCTGGACCCCGCTTTTTCGGAGCCGCAGGATCTCGTTCAGTTCACGCATCGCCAGTTCCTCTGTCTGCACCACCTTGTCCGACAACTCATCGTAAGCTGACCAATTATTGTACACGAACACCGGCTTCCGCGGCCCCGACACCACCCTCTCCTCCGAAGCCGCAGGGCCCAAACTCAAACCGGGTGACACTAAACCCAACCTGGGCGCCACTAATCCCAACCCAGCCGCCTGAATAAACTTTCTTCTCTGCATAAATTTGATTTAAAAATTCGCCCCAATCCCCTTCAACACCAGCTGCCCCACAATCCTGTATTTATCATACCCCTTCATCTCCTCCACCGTCGTCACCTGCGTATGACCAGGATCTTTAAAATCCGGCTGCAGATAATACCCGCCCTCTCCCACAAAAGCCCCCTTCACCGGCTTATCCAATACCCACCAATCATTCCTCCTAAATACATCCACCCCCCGGTCCCCCCTGATCAAACTATCCTTGCCCACAAAAATGTTATTGTAAAACACGAACCGCTTCCGCGCACTGGTCGTCGAATAGCTGATGGCCGCCTCGGCAGAATTGTAAACAGTATTATTATAGACCAAACAATCATAAAACTGGCTCGAATCACCGCTGCTGT